>WTBJ01000016.1 GCA_013139135.1 Mycoplasmataceae bacterium
CTTGAGTAGTAAATTCATCAACATTTTGTTGATAAGTATTACCGTCAGCAAAAGTTATTGAAACAATTAAATCATTGTAATTTGTTTCTGGATCTAAATCTTGAAGCGTGATTTTTCCTGTTGATGATGTTGGTGATTTAACCGTGTAATTATCGGTAATGCCAGTTCCTGTAAGAGTAATTTGTGTTACTTCGTAGGGATTACCAAATTCATCATTACCTGGAGAAAAGCTATAATTAACCGTTGCGTTAGTATCAATAATATTGCTAACCGTTGCTGTCTCATTAGGACTAGGATTAGTGATTATTGCTAAGGTTGTAAATGAATCAACATCTTGTTCATAAGTATTACCATCGGTAAAGGTTGCTAAAACAATTAAGTCATCATAGATTGTATTTAATTCTAAATCTTGAAGCGTGATTGTTCCAATTGCTGATGTTGGTGATTCAACCGTATAATTATTGGTAATTCCAGTTCCAACAAGAGTAATCTCTGTTACTGCATAAGGATCACCATTTTCGTCACTCCCTGAATCAAAACTATAATTAATCGTTGCTGTAGTAGTGTCAATATCTGCAACCGTTGCTGTGTCATTAGGACTAGGGGGGGTAACTGGAACAATTTCCGAGGTAATAAATGAATCAACGTTTTGATCATAGGTATTACCATCGCTAAAAGTCGTTGAAACAATTAAATCATCATAGGTTGTATTTAATTCTAAATCTTCAAGCAAGATTGTTCCCATTGGTGATGCTGGTGTTTCAACCGTGTAATTATCGGTAATTCCAGTTCCAGCAAGGGTAATGTTTGTTACTGCATAAGGATTGCCAAATTCATCATTCCCTGGAGAAAAACTATAATTAATAGTTGCTGAAGTAGAATTAATATCACTAACTATTGCTGTGTCATTAACTGATGGTAGTTCTGGTGGGGGGGTTATATCAAAACCAATATTTTGTGGAGTATTATAATCAACATTATCACCAAGACCAAGTTGGCCAGACTCATTAGCTCCTCACATATAAAGAGAATTAATATTACCGTCGCCAGTTGTGTCAACCGTTAATCCTGTGTGATAATTTCCAAGCTGTAGATCATAAGGGATGCCAATTTCATCCAAGTTAACTTCTTGTGGGGTGTCATAATTTATGTTATCACCAAGTCCAAGTTGACCAGAATCATTAGCACCTCACATATAAAGCGAGTCAGCTACTCCATCGCCTAATGTGTCAATAGTTGCTCCTGAATGGGAAGTTCCAATTTCAAAATCAATTATTGTTCCATTGGGAAGAGTTGTTAATTCTGTTGGGGAATTGTAGGTATTATTAGTTCCGTTATCACCAAGTCCAAGTTGACCAGACTCATTAGCTCCTCATACATAAACAGAGTCGGCTTTTCCATCTCCAATTGTATCAACAGTCATTGAAGAACTATTTGCATCAAGTGTTAAATCAATGAAATCACCTGATGAGTTAATTATTAATTGTTCTGGAGTATTTACACCAGAATCAACAGTTCCATTCCCTAATTGACCATATGAATTATCTCCCCACATATAAAGCGAGTCAGCTTCTCCATCATTTGTTGTATCAATTGTTACTGCTGAATGTTGAAAGCCTAGTTCAAAATCAATTATTTCCCCTTCGGGAAGTGGTACTTCTTGTGGCGTGTCATAATTTGTGTTATCGCCAAGTCCAAGTTGGCCAGACTCATTAGCTCCTCACATATAAAGCGAGTCGGCTTTTTTATCTCCAGTAGTATCAATTGTTACGCCTGAATCATCATCTCCTAGTTCTAAATTAATGTAATTTCCGTCCGGAATATATGTTGACCATTGTGCTGTATTGTAATAATCATCTGATTGTTCAGATCCAAGTCCAAGTTGACCAGACTCATTAGCACCTCACATATAAAGGTAGTTAGCTTCTCCATTCGCATTTACATCAAGTGTTGTTCCTGAGTGTCTGCTCCCTTGTTCTAAATCAACTAACGCCACACCACCACTAAAAGGATGTTCTGTCGGAATATTATAATTAGTATTATCGGCAAAAGCAAGTTGACCAAATTCATTATTACCTCACATATAAACAGTATCAACATAGCCATTATCTATTGTGTCCAATGTCAAGGAAGAACTATTTCCCCCAAGATCAAACTCAGTCACAAGACCATTAATTGATTCTGATTCTATCGACGGAACTTCATTTTTGATACTCATATTTTGGTGTAATGAAATAGGAAAGATTATAAAAAGGCCCGATAAACAAAGAAGTGATATGTTTTTTGTAAATACGTGTTTTTTATTTTTCATTATATGAGTTTTTTCCTGTAATAAAAGTATTTCTAACGAATACTTTTTCATTTTTATTATATCATCACTATTAATATATAAATTAATATGAAAAAATAAAAGATGTTGAGACAACAAAAAAACAAATCACATTGATTTGTTTTTTTGTGTATGTTTAAACTTTTCCTGGATTATTGGTAATTATAATTAGTTGATTTTTTCCTTTTTATTATTCTTAATGATTTTTTTAAGGAATAACATAAGTATTATTAAAAATACAATTAAAATAATTAAAGCAACTGAAATAATAATTCACTTAACAGTGTTAGGTGATGCGGGGATAATAAGTTCTTGAGTAGTGAAACTATCAACACCTTGTTCGTAGGTATTACCATCAGTAAAACTTGCTTGAATAATTAAATCATCATAGTTTGTTTCTGGTTCTAAATCTTGAAGCGTGATTGTCCCTGTTACTGCGGATGGTGATTCAACCGTGTAATTATTAGTAATTCCAGTTCCAGAAAGTGTAATCTCTATTATTTCATAGGGAGCTCCAAATTCATCATTACCTGGTGAAAAACTATAATTAATTGTTGCTTCAGTATCAATAATATTGCTGACCGATGCTGTATTATCGGGGTTTGGACTAGTAATTGTTGATAAGGTAACAAATGGATCAACACTTTGTTCATAAGTATTACCATCGGTAAAAGTCATTAAAACAATTAAATCATTGTAATTTGTTTCTGCATCCAAATTTTGAAGGGTGATTGTTCCTGTTGGTTCTGTTGGTGATGTAACAGTGTAATTATTTGTAATTCCAGTTCCAGAAAGAGTAATTTCCGTTACTTCGTAAGGGTCACCAAAGACATCGCTTCCAGAAGAAAAACTATAATTAATTGTTGCTTCAGTATCAATAATATCACTAACTGTTGCTGTGTCATTAGGAACGGGATTGATAGGAGTAAGTGCTATGGTTGTAAATTCATTAACATCTTGATTGTAGGTGTTACCATCACTAAAAGTTGCTTGAACAATTAAATCATTATAATTTGTTGCTGGGTCTAAATCTTGAAGAATTATTTTCCCTGTTGCTGCGGATGGTGATTCAACCGCGTAATTATCTGTGATGCCAGTTCCAGAAAGTGTAATCTCTGTTACTTCATAAGGGACACCAAATTCATCATTACCTGCAGAAAAACTATAATTAATTGTTGCTAAAGTAGTGTCAATGTTGTTAACTATTGCTGTGTCATGTGCCGATGGTGACGTTTGCGGCGTCTCTAAATCAACACCGATATTTTGCGGAGTATCATAATCTATCTCATCACCAAGTCCAAGTTGACCCGACTCATTAGCTCCTCACATATAAAGAGCGTTAGCATTGCCATCACCAGTTGTATCGATCATTAAACCAGTATAAAAATTTCCAAGTTGAAGACCAGCCGGTGTTCCAACACCATTCATGTCAATTTCTTGTGGAGTGTCATAACTAGTGTCATTGCCAAGTCCAAGTTGACCTAAATCATTAGATCCTCACATATAAGTAGAGTCGGCTTTCCCATCACCCGTTGTATCAATAGTTGCTCCCGAATGGTGAGATCCCATCTCGAAATCAATTATAGTTCCAGCTGGAAGAGTTGTTAATTCTGTTGGGGAATCAGTAATAAAATTATTATCAAGACCAAGTTGACCTAAATCATTATTCCCTCATACAAAAATAGAGTCAGCTTTTCCATCTTCAGTTGTATCTAATGTTATTGCAGAATTATATACACCAAATGTTAAATTAATAAAATCCCCAGTTGAATCAATTGTTATTTCTTCAGGAATATCGACGATAGAACCACCATCAGCACTACCATTTCCCAATTGTCCATAATAATCAGATCCTCATGTATAAAGAGAATCAGCTTTACCATCACCCGTTGTGTCAATTATTGTTCCAGAATGATGAAAACCCATTTCGAAATCAGTTAGTTCACCTTCAGGAAGAGCTGTTACTTCTTGTGGGGTGTCATAATTTACGGAATTCCCAAGTCCAAGTGCACCTTTTAGATTATCCCCTCACGTATAAAGGGTATCAGCCATTCCATCTCCGGTTGTATCGATTGTTACACCGGAAGAAACACTACCAAATGCCAAATCAATTATTGTACCTTCAGGAAGGAATGTTACTTCTTGTGGAGTATTATAAAAATCATCTTGATAAGATGCGCCAAGCCCAAGTTGACCAGACTCGTTAGCTCCCCACATATAAAGAGTGTCAGCATTACTATCTCCTGTTGTATCGACTGCTGCTCCTGAAAATTTAGATCCTTGTTCAAAATCTACTATCGTTGTACCTGCACTAAAGGTAACTTCTTGTGGAGTATTATAATTGATTTTATCACCAAGACCAAGTTGACCAAATTCATTATTACCTCACATATAAAGAGTGTCAGCCATTCCATCATCAGTTGTATCTAATGTTATTGCAGAACTATTTCCTCCAAGGTTTAAGTCAATCACTCGAGCTTGAATTGGTTCTGAACTAGGAAATCTCGGTTCATCATTAATGCTCATATTTTGATGCAATGAAATTGGGAATACAATAAAGAGTCCCGATAGAGAAAAGAGTGATATATTTTTAATCAATATGGTTTTTTTAGCTTTTATAATTAGATCCTTACTCCATAATAAATATTTATTATAGATTTTATTTTATTAATTATATCATAATAATAAAATTATAAATTTTGCAAATGCGTCATTATTCATACATTAATTTGATGTAATCCGCGTGGTACAACGAAGCAAAAATACAAAAGACAACCTTGATAGTTTGGGTTGTCTTTTGTATTTTTTAATTATGTTTTGAACTTTTGTCCTACTACCGAACTACTGAATTAATGATAATTAATTAACTTGTTCTATTTTTAATGATTTCCGCTCAAATTAACGTATTTTAGTTCTTGTTTGTTTGGATATAAACTTAAATAAAAATAAGATTAAACCAATAATAATAGCTATTGTGAATAATATGACCAAAACCAAAATTATATAAAATCACGGACCTTTAACAGATAATGATGGGAATTCTATAAAGAAACCGATATTTTGTGGCGTATTATAATCTATGTTATCACCAAGTCCAAGTTGACCAGACTCATTAGCCCCTCACATATAAAGAGTATCGCCCTTGCCGTTTCCTGTCGTGTCAATCATTAATCCTGTGTTGTTTTCCCCAAGTTGAAGATTAACAGGAGCCCCGATTCCATTCATGTCAATTTCTTGTGGAGAATAGTAACCAGTGTTGTCGCCAAGTCCTAGTTGACCAAACTCATTATCTCCTCACATATAAAGAGAGTCGGCTTTTCCATTTCCTGTTGTATCAATTGTTGCTCCTGAATGAGAAAATCCCATCTCAAAATTGATTATTGTTCCCTCGGGAAGAGTCGTTAATTCTTCTGGAATAGGGTAGGTTTCATTATTACCAAGTCCAAGTTGACCTGAAAAATTACGTCCCCACACACAAAGAGAATCGGCTTTTCCATCTTGAGTTGTATCAATAGATATTGAAGAACTATATCCCCCAAGTGATAAATCAATTAAATCCCCAGCTAAATTAATTGTTATTTGTTCTGGAATATTTACATCATCAGAATTGTCACCACCGTTCCCTATTTGATTATAAAAATTAGATCCTCACATATAAAGAGAGTCGGCTTTTCCATCTTCAGTTGTATCTATCATTATTCCACCATGATGATAACCCATTTCTAAATCAACTAATTCACCTTCGGGAAGATTCGTTACTTCTTTTGGTGTATCATGATAATTAAAATCTCCAATTCCAAGTTCACCATTTATATTATAACCTCACGTATAAAGCGTGTCAGCCATTCCATCTCCGGTAGTATCGATTATTACGCTTGAAGTATATTCTCCAAGTTCTAATTCAATTATTGTTCCTTCAGGAAGTTTTGTTACTTCTTGTGGGGTATTATAAAAATCATCTACTTTGGTAGATCCAAGTCCTAATTCACCAAAAGTATTCTTCCCTCACATATAAAGAGTGTCAGGGTTATTGTCCCCTGTTGTATCAATCGCTGCCCCTGAATGATAAGATCCTTGTTCAAGATTGAATAACGGCATATCTTCATTAAAAAAAACTTTTTGTGGAGTATTATAATCTGTATTATCGCCTAATCCAAGTTGACCGTATTCATTATTACCTCACATATAAAGTGAATCGACATTACCATCATTTGTTGTGTCCAGTGTTATTGCAGAACTATTTCCGCCAAGATTTAGGTCAATTACTTGACCTTCGGATGTCTCTAAACTCGGAATCGGTGTTTCATCCCCAGTATTCATATTTTGGTGCAATGAAATGGGAAATATTATAGAAAGTCCCGAAAGCAAAAAAAGTGATGTATATATTTTGATTGTGTGTTTTTTGAATTTCATATTGGTTTCTTTTTCTTGTGATTAAATATCAATTTTGTTTGTCACTAAATTGTAATTTCTGTTTTTAATTATACCATAATTAAAAATTATGAAATATTTAATAATAATTTTTATGACCCCAACGATCTAATTCCTGTTTAAAAGACGAAAAAACAATTTAAAGTTAGTATTAATGACTGTTTACTAATTTTTGTAAACTATAGGACTATAATAAAGGTTAAAAAATATTAAAACAATGAATATGATTAATTAATCCTATTCATTGTTTTATTTTGAATGATTTTTTTCAAGAATATTGAGAAGGATACAATTAATGCAATTAAAATAATTAAAGTAATTAAAATAATGATTCATTTAACAACATTAACTGATGAGGGGTAATAAAGTTCCTGAGTATTAAAGCTATCAACATCTTGTTGATAAGTATTACCGTCGGTAAAAGTTATCGAAACAATTAAATCATCGTAGTTTGTTTCTGGATCTAAATCTTGAAGAGTAATTGTTCCTGTTGGTGATGTGATTGATTCAACAATGTAATTATCAGTAATTCCAGTTCCTGAAAGTGTAATATCTGTTACTTCATAAGGGATACCATTTATATCATTACCAGGAGAAAAACTATAATTAATTGTTGCCGAAGTATCAGAAATATCAGTAACTGTTGCTGTTTCATTAGGTCCGGGAACAACTGGGGTATGTCCTAAAGTTGTAAATGCATCAACGTCCTGATTATATGTATTAGCATCGCTAAAAGTTGCCGAAACAACTAAATCATTGTAATTTGTTTCTGGGCCTAAATCTTGGAGCGTGATTGTTCCTGTTTGTGATGTGATTGATTCAACAGTGTAATTATCAGTAATGCCGGTTCCTGAAAGTGTAATATTTGTTACTTCGTAAGGGTCACCATTTTCATCGTTACCTGGTGAGAGACTATAATTAATCGTTGCTGTAGTAACATCAACATTAGTAACTGTTGCAGTTTCATTGGGGCTAGGATCAATAATTATTGAAAGAGTGGTAAAAATATCAACAGTTTGTTCATAAGTATTGCCATCGCTAAAAGTTGCCGAAACAATTAAATCATTGTAATTTGTTGCTGGGTCTAAATCTTGAAGAGTTATTGTTCCTGTTGGTGATGTTATTGATTCAACAGTGTAATTATTTGTAATGCCAGTTCCTGAAAGTGTAATATCTGTTACTTCGTAAGGTTGGTCAGTTTCATCGTTACCGGGAAAAAAACTATAATTAATTATTGCTGAAGTAGTGTCAATATCAGTAACTACCGCGATGTCGTTTGGACTAGGATTAATACTTATTGCAAGAGTGGTAAAAATATCAACAGTTTGTTCATAAGTATTGCCATTGCTAAAAGTAGCATGAACAATTAAATCATTGTAATTTGTTGCTGGGTCTAAATCTTGAAGCGTGATTGTTCCCACTGATGATGACGATGTTTCAACAGTATAATTATTAGTAATACCAGTTCCTGAAAGTGTAATATCTGTTACTTCGT
>WTBJ01000004.1 GCA_013139135.1 Mycoplasmataceae bacterium
TATACCTTCTTATCGTTACTAGATGAAATTATTAGCATAAAAAAATATTATGCAAATGGTGAATTTAATAAAGTTAAAAAACACAAAATTTTATATTTTTTAAATGGCCTTGATATTTTTTTACAAAACAATCTTAGTATTTATAAAAATAAGGAAACAAAATTTTTAATTATTAATGGTGGCAAAAAAATGCAATGATTAGCTTTTGCAAGAGGGCCTGTATTGGATAATGAATATCAAATTGGTTTCGAAGATAAAAATATTATTTCAATAAATACTAGTATTGATGAAGGTATCATGAATTTTTTTGAAATTTCTCTTCTTTCTTTATTAACATATGACGTTAATAAATTGATCAAGGAAAGCCACGATACAAAACCGTTTTTCGAATGCTACAAGGGTCAATACCGCGATGAAATTCCAAATGAAATAATTATCAATTATTTCAAAGTTAATATGCCATTTTTCATGAAAGGTGATTAGTTATTAATTATGTCGGGTTTAGAATACACTGTAGACACAATTGCAATAGTTGGGTTTGTGGTTTCTATTGCTATTTTCATTTGAACAAATAAAAAGAATAATAATTTAAGAAAAGAGATTGAATTAAATTTTACTAACATTAAAGTGATTCTTGATAATGTAACAATAAAATTGGATCAAATTGATAAAAATGTTCTTTCGCGTTACGAGGAATGAACAAGTCAAAATAGCGCTAACGATGGGGAATTAAATGAAGAACTTGAATTACAAAAAGTAAGTCAAGCATATCAATCGCTTCATGAATCAACTGATTAATACTTGTCAAAAGTAATTAAGCTATTAACTAGAAATTTGCTGTTCCAATAATATATAAAATATTTTCTGCAATTGTTTTAAGTTTGTCACCAATATCTTCAAAATTTTTAGCTGAAATAATATAACCAATTTTTAAGAATTTTATTTTTTCTTTGATAATTATTGTATTTTCTTTTTTGTTATCAGCAAAACTATCAATGATCAAAGTTTCAAATTCAATATTAATTTTTTTATCAAATTCAATTATGTTTTTTGCTTCCGATGAATTTTCACTTTCAATTAAAATCGATATCATTTGCAATCCTTCAATTATCAAATCAACCATTTTTAAAGCTCATTTTGTTGAATATCCTTCTTTAGAACTCTTCATTAAAAAATTTGCAATATTTAATGAACTATTTGCAATATCTTTTAGTGATTGGTTTATAAAGGTATAGGAAATATTTCTTCTTAAATCCTTTCCTAAAGGCGCCATTTGATAGTTGATAATAATAGTATTTAATGATGATAAAGTTTTTAATTTTATTAAATTATCAAGAATTAAAACCTGATCAAAATCCTTATTTTCAGAACGTAAAATCATCTTTTTCAAAATGAAAAAAGATTCAATTAGTTTATTAGTTGTTTCAATAAGTTGAAACCGAAGCAGCGCTTCATTTTCTCTTGTTATTGCCATTAGCCAAATCTCCCCCGAATATAATCTTCTGTCTTTTTTTGTTTTGGATTTTCAAATAAAAGATTTGTATCACCATATTCTATAAGTGAACCTTGATAAAAAAATGCTGTTTTATCACTAATTCTTGCAGCTTGCTGCATTGAATGAGTCACCATAATAATAGTATAATGTTTTTTTAATTGAATAATCAAATTTTCAACCTTAGATGCCGCTATTGGATCTAGTGCCGAAGTTGGTTCATCCATTAATAATATTTCAGGATTATTAGCAATTGCTCTTGCAATACATAGCCTTTGTTGTTGTCCGCCTGAAAGACCGGTTGCTAATTCATTTAAATTATTTTTAACTTCATTATATAAAGCCGCTTCTTTGAGTGATTTAATAGCAATATTTTCCAAAATAAATTTATTTTTAATTCCATTAATTTTTGGTCCAAAAATAACATTTTTATATATTGAAATTGGAAATGGATTTGGTTGTTGGAAAACCATTCCGATTTTTGTTCGTAATTGAGGTAATGTAATTTTATTTAATGGATTATAAATTGATTTTAAAGTTAAGGAATTAATTTCCTTATCAATAATTATTTGACCCTCAGATCTAAAACTAGGAATTTCATCGTTAATTCGATTTAATGTCTTTAAAAATGTTGACTTGCCACAACCAGAAGGACCGATAATTGCAATAACTTTATTCCGTGGAAAAGAGATTGAAATGTCTTTCAAGGCGTGTTTTGTTCCGTATCAAACATTTAATTCCTTAACATCTAAAACAATTTCCCTTCCTGAATCTGGCAGGATATTTTCATATTTTTTTGCTAAAATTTGAAGTTTATTTCGTTTTGAATTAAGCTTACTTTTTTCTTCAAGAAAATCTTTTTTAACGTTTTTATATTTCGAATCTAAAAACGATAATTTTAGTTCAATTTTACTGATTGTTAATTTATTTAAAACATTGTTTTCTTTTTTTCGTTGTCGAAGGAGAGTTTCTTTTTTTTCAATATATTTTGTTCGGTATTCAACTTCCGCTTTTAGGTTTATTGTTTCTTTTTTATCGTCGATACTTAAACTTTCATAATATTTAATTTTTAATTCTTTAAGCTCTTGAAGATACTTTGTAATTTTTGTTTCTAAAATTTGCAATGCTTCATCTTCTTCTAATCAAAAATTATTTTTGATTTTATCAAGAGATAAATTTAAATCCTTACGACGATTTTTAACAACATAATATTTATTTTTAATTTTGTTAAAACCTAATTCAAAAAAGTACAAATCCTTTTCTAAAATTTGTTTTTGAGTAAATATCTTTTGTAAATTTTCCTGTTGTTCTTTTGTTAACTTCATAATGTTTTATCAATCATTTATATCCTATTTTGGTTATTTGTCTACTAAATATTTATTTTTAAAATATTTTAATCTTCCGTACTCTAAAAGTAAAAACAAATATTTATTAATAATTACCATGACAATTAAGATTATTCCAAGTAAAAAACTTCAATAACCAAATTGTCATTTTTCACCACCAATAATAATGCCAAATAAAATTAATAATAAACCAAACGTAATTAATAGCGCTTTTTTATATTGTTTGTTTTCAATAAATGATGAAAGGATCGCAAGAATCAAGACAATAGCCATAATTACAATTCCAATTGTTTTTACTAAATCTCAAGGAATTATCTCTTGTTTTGTTAAACCGTATATCTCTGTTGCTAGCGTAGTTCCACCAGAAGTTGTTCATTCAGAAACGCTTCCTCTAGAAGCAACTCCAAAAATCATCACTAATGCTGCCGATTCACCAATCACCCTTCCAATTGACAATATCACTCCGGAAAGAATTGTTGGCATTGCTTGGGGT
>WTBJ01000040.1 GCA_013139135.1 Mycoplasmataceae bacterium
TTGAATTATTTTTTGCTTAGATGATTCAAAAAATACAAGCATAGCAGTAGTTACGGTTTTGTTTTTTGAAGAAATATAAGTGAAAAAGAAACGAATTATATAGCTCATTTTGGTGTTTAGTTGGTATTACTCTAAAACCGACTGCCAAAATCATATCGAGCGAATAAAATGTAACATTATATTCTTTGTCATCATTGGCAGTTGTAAAGTAATTCTTTATAACTGAATTTTGCTCTAACTCCCCGTCTTTTAATATGTTTGATATATTTTGTCCTATGTTTTGTTTAGAGGTGGTAAAAAGTTCGGCAAGCTGATTTTGGTTCATCCAAATATTACCATCTTTGGCGTATAAGGCTACCGATGCTTTACCGTCAATTGTGTTGTATATGATTATATTTTGTAAATTATTTTCTGCCACAAGTTACAATTTTTCATTCAAAAGTTCTTCTCTCCAATTTACTACAATAAAAATTAATTCGGAGAAATTATTATCTTTTGATAAAATATCAAATCCTTTATTAACTTGCTCTTTGTCAAGCCTCACAAAGTGATTTTTTATACCAATTTATGAAATATTCACATTTATTTATTCAATTTTAAAATCACAAGATAAAGGTATAAATAATCTTAGTGCGATGGAAATTGAACAGTTCTTTTGTAATTTTAGGTTTTCAAGGGGTGGCTCGTCCTAAAAAAAGTTTACACTATTTGTGTAAACCTATTTCAGGACAAGACACAGCTCTTTTATGAAGAAATTAACAAACTTTTAGATAGATTTTTGTAAGGGTTTTTGCAAAAAAATAATTGAAATCTAAAAAGGTTTATACTTTGAAAGTTTCCGAAAAAAAAGACAGGGTTCAGATTACATTCCCTTCTTTTTATGATAACGTTCTCTTTATTTTCTAAGTATTTCTTCTCGGTTTTTTTGATACCGAGCCTTACGCAACTGTTTCTGTTTCTCAGCGTATTCAGGGTCTTGGTTTAGTTTTTCTCTCTTGGCTTTTAATTCTTCCTTGTTCTTTTGATACCGTGCTGCACATCGTGCTTTATGTTTCTTTACGTATTCAGGGTCTTTATATATTTCTTTTTTCTTGGCGTGTATTTCTTCGGAATGTTCTTTATAGTAGGCCATAGTATTTTTAAGAATAGCTTCTTTGTTTTTTATATAATATGCCCTTCGTCTCTCTTTTTCTTTTTCAATATTTCCGGGTTTACTCTTATACTCTTGGGAATACGCTTTTCTTTTCTTTTTCACTTCTTCCTTGTTCCTATGATACCAAGCTAAACATCGTGCATTCTGTTTCTTTACGTATTCAGGATCTTGGTTAAGTTTTTCTCTCTTGGCTTTTTCTTTTTCCCTGTTTTTTTCATACCAAGCTGCATTTCGTATTTTTTGTGCCTGTTTATGTTTCTTTACGTATTCAGGGTCTTTATTTAGTTCTTCTCTCTTGGCTTTTATTTTTTCCTTGTTTTTCTCAAGCCAAGCTGCATGTCGTATTTTTTGTGCCTGCTTCTGTTTCTTTACGTACTCAGGGTCTTTGTTTAATTCTTCTTTCTTGGCTTTTACTTTTTCCTTGTTCCTTTGATGCCAAGCTGCACATCGTGCTTTATGTTTCTTTACGTATTCAGGGTCTTTATTTAGTTCTTTTTTCTTGGCTTTTATTTCTTCAGAATGTTCTTTATAGTAGGCTATATTTTTTTTAATAATAGCTTCCCTGTTTTTTATATAATTTGCCCTTCTTCTCTCTTTTGCTGTTTCAATATTTTCCGGTTTACTGTTATACTCTTGGGTATACGCTTTTCTTTTTTCTTTTTTATCAGGGTAGTATTTTTTTGAATTTTCATTTATTTTTTCTTTATGCTTTTGTTTAGAAGTTTCTTTATGGGCTTTAACTTCCTCTTTGTTTTCAGAACTCTGTTTAGTAGATCGAATTAACTTACTTAATATTTTGCTTTTAGAGCGTTCCAAGATAAAATTTGGTGTATCTAATGGCTGAATTACAAGCCCAAAGCCCTGTATATATTTATGTACTATACAAATACTTAATTCTGAATGTTTAATATAATTAAATGGTCTAAGCGCCCTGATTTCTTTAATGATCATATAGTATTTCAATTAATTGTAATGAATAATTAAAAGTCTAAAGTATAGATTATATAACAAAATCATCAAACGAGAATAATTGATCTTGTCTATTTCTCAGGAAAGTTTCCGAAAAAAAAGACTTGGGGAAATAAAAGAAATATTACTTCTTCTTTTTAAGATTACGTTCTTTTTGTTTTCTAAGTTCTTCTTCCCGGTTTTCTCGGTAGTATTCTTTTCTTTTCTGCTTAACCTTTTCCTTGTTCTTTTGATACCACTCTGCGCTTCGTATTTTTCGCATCTGTTTCTGTTTCTCTGCGTATTCAGGGTCTTGGTTTAGTTTTTCCCTTTTGGCTTTTATTTCTTCAGAATGTTCTTTACGGTAGGTTTCACTTCGTTTATTTAAAACTTCCCTGTTTTCTAAATAATATGCTTTTTCTCTCTGTTTTCTTTTTTCAATATTTTCCGGTTTACTATTATACTCTTGGAAATACACTTTTATTTTTTCTTTGTGATTATAGTAGTATTTTCTTGTATTTTCTTTTACTCTTTCTTTATTCTCTTGGTAATGAGCTTTTCTATAAGCATTAGCTTTCTCTATGTTTATATATCGCCATTTAGAAGATCGGCTTAACTTATTTAATATTCGGTTTTCAGAGTGTTCCAAAATAAAATTTATTGTATTAATTGGCTGAATTACAAGCCCTGAATCTTGTATAAATTTATGTACTATACAAACCCCTAATTCTGAGTGTTTAATATAATCATATGGTTTAAGTGCCCTGATTTCTTTAATGGTCATATGGTATTTTAATTAATTGTAATGAATAATTAAATGTCTAAAGTATAGATTATTTAACAAAATCATCAAACGAAAATAATTGATCTTGTCTATTTCTCAGGAAAGTTTCCAAAAAAAAAGACTTGGGGAAATAAAAGAAATATTACTTCTTCTTTTTAAGATTACGTTCTTTTTGTTTTCTAAGTTCTTCTTCCCAGTTTTCTCGGTAGTATTCTTTTCTTTTCTGCTTAACCTTTTCCTTGTTCTTTTGATACCACTCTGCGCTTCGTATTTTTCGTATCTGTTTCTGTTTCTCGGCGTATTCAGGGTCTTGGTTTAGTTTTTCTCTCTTGGCTTTTATTTCTTCAGAATGTTCTTTATTGTAGGCTTTAGTTTGTTTATTTATAACTTCCTTGTTTTCTAAATAATATGCTTTACTTCGTTTATTTATAACTTCTTTGTTTTCTAAATAATATACTTCTCTTCTCTCTTTTGTTTTTTCAATATTTTCCGGTTTACTATTATACTCTTGGAAATACACTTTTATTTTTTCTTTGTGATTATAGTAGTATTTTCTTGTATCTTCTTTTACTCTTTCTTTATTTTTTTGGTAGTGATCTTTTCTATATGCTTTAACTTTCTCTTTATTTTTAATACGCCAATTAGCATGTCGTATTTTTCCTATCTGTTTCTGTTTCTCTATGTATTCAGGGTCTTGGTTTAGTTTTTCTCTTTTGGCTTTTTTTTCTTCGGCATGTTTTTTTTTGGAGGCTATTTTTCTTTTATTAATAAGTTCTCTCTTTTTCTTTTTTCTTTTTTCAATATTCTCCGCATTATTATTTTTCTCTTTGCAATACGCTAATATATTCTCTCTATTTTCACTGTAGTATTTTATTGTATATTCATTTATTCTTTCTTTATTTTCTTGGTAATAAGCTTTTTTATCGATTTTAACTTTCTCTTTGTTATTAATGCGCCATTTGGCAAATCGGCTTAATTTATATAATATTCGGTTTTTAGAGCGCTCCATAATAAAATTTGCTGTATCTACCGGCTGAATTACAAGCCCTAAATCGGATATAAATTTATGTACTATACAAACTCCTAATTTTGAATGTTTAATATAATTATATGGTCTAAGCGCCCTGATTTCTGCAATTTTCATTTAATGCATGTTTTGATTATAAAAATTCAACAAATATATAATGTTGAATGCAATAAAAATAGAAAAACAACAAAGCAAACATAAAAAAAAATAGAATGATGTAGCCTAATAAAACTTAAGGATGACTAGTCCTAAATAAGCGTTACAGATTTATTGGACTAAAATTAATAAATTTTCAGACCGTATCAAAGCTAGCTTTGATACGGTTTATTTGTATGTCGGGCATGGTAATAAGCTGGCAGAATGCAAGTTTCTGCATGTGCCGAGTTGATAGGAAACATTAGCAATTGGCAAGGGTGTCCAGAGCGATTTGGAATCTG
>WTBJ01000020.1 GCA_013139135.1 Mycoplasmataceae bacterium
GATATTTGATTATTTAGATAACGATGAAGAATATCATTATAAAGAAGAAATCATTATGATGAGGAAAAAATTACAACCTAAAGTAATCACGAATGAGGAAGTAAAGGAGATATTAAACGATACTACAAAAGAAATAGAAGAATGTTTATTAGTGTTTAAATCATATAGCGAACACATCAACGAAGACAAAACATTATATACGCACAGTATTTATAAAATATATGAAAAATTATTTTATTTAAAAGACATCAAACAAGCGTTTATCAATATGCAAGAAGAGAATATAAGTATTAAAAAAGAAATGTATGAACAATTTGATAAATACCAAAAAACGATAGACTATTGGGCTGAAAAATGCTGTGAATTTCAATATAAATTTGATAAGTGTGAAGAAGAGAATAAAGAATTAACAAGTGAGAAAGTTCTTAAATTACCATTAGTTTATAAAATGCCGAAAGAATAATTGAAAGGTGGTGCATTAAATGACAAAATTAGATAAAATGAATTTAGATAGAATGAATAGTAATGTTGATGAATATGTTGAGGAAAAACAGTTAAGAAGTAAGTTAAATGATATTTATCAAGAGATGTTAGATGAATCACCAAGTCTTAAATATATCCTTAAAACTTGGATTAGTGATAATGATGATAAGATTAAAGAGTGTGATGTTTCAATTCAATTCTTATCAAAAGAAATAAAAAACTTTCACTTAATGGTAGATATTAAGAATTAAAAACTGTATATTATATATGTAGGTAGAATATAGGAGGTATTAGAATATGGGAACAAAATTATATAAATGTATTGTATATTTAGTAGATATTGACAATTATAATGAAAGCACACCAAAAGAATTAGAAATCATATTAGAAAACGATAGACATTTAATAGGGGAATTAGGACAATATAATGTTGTAGATATTGGAGAATGGAAAGATGATATTGACATAAATCAATATGGGGCAAATTATGAAACATACGAAAATTATTTTAAGGAGTAATTAGAATGGATAAATACAAATTAGCGTATGATAAGTTATGGGTTGCTCTCACGCACAAAAGAGGCGTTAAAATAAGCGATAACTTATTAACTTATGAAAACAAGTCTATCTTCATTGAACTAACTACTAACGACCATTATGATTATCAAGTTCATATAGCGTGTAAAAGTGGATTTTCAACCATAGGAATATATGTTTTAATAGATAATGTTGAAAATTATGAATGGTGTTGGAAACAACTTAATAAAATAAATATTAGAAAGGGTATGATTAAATGATGAAACATTTATTTAATGATTATTATTTAAGTCGCTATGATAATCTAAATTATGTTATACAAAAAAGAAGAGTAGTTAAAAGTAGTGGTAAAGAGGACTTTGATAACATAGGCTTTCATTCATCGTTAAGAAGTCTATCAATATCAGTTAAAGAGAAATATGTTAAAGAGAATATATTAAATGTTGAATTTGAAGAACTGTTAGATATGTTTGAAAAATTAGATGAAGCAATTAAAAGTTTTAAATAGAGGAGGAATAGTTATGAAGAATTTTGGTTTGATACACGAATTAAGATTAAGTGGTGTTGATTGGGATACAATTAAGGATACAGTTGATTGGTTCACCGATAATGATAGGAAACTTTATGCAGGGTGGCTTATTGGAAGTAATGAGGGTAATAACGATAGTGATATAATTAAAAACGCTACAGCGCTACAAACAATTAGATTGGAACGCAAGAGATTAGGTATTGAAAGAAGTATTAACAATGAACAAATTAGAGATATAACATTACATCAAGCATTTACCGATAGAGTTGTAGATAGTATTGATAATAGATATAGTGATTTTAATATATTTCCAATCATTATAAATCCTATGTTTTCTACAAGGTCTCATATCTTCGCTATGGGTGATTATCACTACAATGGTGATACAAGTTACCTAAATGTATTAAACACGGCTACGGAGCAAATATTAAGGGTTGTAGAGGAAAAGGATTTAAAGGAGATTATACTTATTGAGGGTGGAGATACAATAGATGGTGCTTCATTAAGGAACTCACAACTTATGTCTATTAAAAAGGGTATGGTTAATCAAGTGATTGAAGTTGCTGATGCCTATATTAAAATGTTGGTAGAATTAAGTAAATATGTTAAAGTTAAGTTTTATAGTGTTGATAGTTCTAATCACACTCAATTAAGAAATTTAGGAACTAAACAAAATCAACTAATTGAAGAAGATTTAATGTTGGTGTTTAATGGTTTAATTGAGAAAGCATTACCTAATTTAGACTTCACCCACGATAAAGAAATGTTTGTTGATATATTAGGATTCAATTGTTTCATAGCACATAGTCACGAAGTTAGAGGAAATGCAATTAAATATATTAAAGATGTTACATCACATAGAGATAGACTAATTGATTTTTCATTTTTCTTTCATAGACATCATATGGAAACAATTGATATAAATAGTGCGAACGGTTATGATAAGAAATTATTTTATGTTCCAGCATTAACAAATCAATTAAGTCAATTTGAAAAACAAAACAATTTATCATCTCAAGCAGGTATAGGTTATTATGTGTTAGATGAAAATGATGGTTGTATAGAAACGAGAAAGTTATTAGTTTAAATTATGAATGAATTAGAACAAGAATTAAAGGCTAGGATTAAGAGAAAAGATATAAATGATAATTTATATGCCAATGCACGAGCAAAAGCACATTATGTTATAAATGTTAAAAAAGGTGATTGGTATGTTTATGTACCTGAATATGAAGAAGAATTAAAACTAAAATTAGAAGAAAAGAAAGAGGTAACAATTATGGGTAAACAAAGAAGAG
>WTBJ01000017.1 GCA_013139135.1 Mycoplasmataceae bacterium
CATTTTGACTATTAAATAATGCATCAATTGCGTTATATGAACCTATCAAAACGGTTCCCGCTAAATCTAAAACAGCAAATGCAATTATTATTGTTGCTATTGCTGAAAAGATAAAAAACCCTCTTACTTTTTCAGTCTCAACTTCTTTTGTAAATCTATTTTTAACCCCACCAATAATAATTAATGTGTAAAAGGAAAAATTCATTATTGTTGTCATGTCTGAAGTGTAACTATTCATGTCAACATTATTATTGTTATTAACAATGTTTGTTCCATCATCAACCAATCATAATATTCCAAGAATATTTATCAAATCACAGCCCCTGATAACAACAATAGCAATTAAAGCAAAAGTTAACATTTTTATTCCAGCCATTGTTGGAACCCCTGCACTATTTCTTCTAATTAAAGTTCCGTTAATATCACGAATTTCATTAATATTTGAGTAATCAGATAGAGTTCACATTGAAGTTATTGAGTAAGCAAAAGTTGCTGTAATTATTGAAATAAAAATTGTTATTTCAATAAATGTCCCAATCAATTTTCCCAAACTCTCGCCAAAAATATGAATAAAAATTGGTTGAATCCCAAAATTATCGCTAACCATTATTCCATCTTCATTTAAAGTTGTGTCGGCAAGCATATATGAAGATAGTGAAAATAAAATATAAACAAGCGTAATAATAGTTATTGCAATAATTGCTGCTGTTTTATAAGTTGAGGGTTTTTTTGTTTCTGTTGAAAGTGAATTGGCAAATAAAAATCCATCAAAAGCAAATAATATCGCAGGAAGGATAAGCAAAACTTGTAAGAAGTTACTTTCATCATCATGTAGCCCGAGGTTGATATTAGCGTTTGGATCAAAAATTGAATTGGTAGTAACGGGCGCGCCATCACCATTTTGAATTACTACTCCAAAAAATATCAAAACAGCCAAAAGAACTAATGAGACTAATGGAATAATTTTTATCATTGTTCCTGCTGAAACTATTCTTTGTCCTGGCTTTTGTGAAAATGAGTTAATCATAAAAGCAGCAATCAAAATCACAAATGTCAAAAACGTTGTAATAGCGAACATTCAAAACAAACTTATATTATCAAATATTCCAACAAGCTCATTTGCGGCAAAAATAGTTTCTTCACCTAAAACTAATGGAAAATATAAAAAGGTAAAATATACCCCAACATATTTACTCATTTTATCACTTCATAAATATTTTGATCAAGAACTAAAAGTCCCTTGTTCGTTTTTCTTTTTAGTGATTGAAGAGATTTCAATAAATGCAATTAACATTGCGATTACAACTAATCCACCAATTAGTCATCCGATTGTCGAAAGAATTGCTGATTGAGTCGTTTCAATTAAACCAGCATTTTTGATGAAGATTCCTGAACCAATGACAATTCCGATTATTGTCGCAATCATTGTTAAAAGTCCATATTCTCTTTTAGTTTTACCTACCTGAGTCATTAATAAAATTCCTTATATTAAAAAAATAAAATTTAAAATCTTTTCTTACTTTAAACTATTTTAATATTAATAATATTTTACTATAATTTTGTCTCTTTATCTTTTTAAACACCCAATAAAGTAGTATGAAAACAAGATTTTCCATCCGTGAACAGGAATTTATTTATTAATTCTAAAAAAAGAATATCATTAAAATATAATGGGTCAATTTAAAGAAGAAAAAAACTTATATGATGTCATTTTTTTAAATGATGAAGAATTAGGGATTCTTAAACAATCTCCTTCACGGGGTTCTCGCCCTTGTGTGGTTATCGAAATTGAAGAAGATTATGCAAAAGTTGCAACCTTATCTTCGCGTGACTCCTTTGATCATTCAAGCTATCGATTAAGTTTTAATTCTTATATTTCATTGCAACACATTGAGAAGTTTGAAATAACAATCCCAATGCTTGACTACGCACAGTTGGATGATAATAAAATTCTTGACAATGCAGACATTGTTATTATTGAACAATATTATCGATAAATTATTATATATTTTATAAATTTAGTGAAAAGTATATAATATATAAGTGGTAAAACCACATATTGATTGATAAGTCATTGTAACCATCATCTCTAATCAAAATTTGTTAGATTATGATTATAACCACTTATCATAACGATAACCTTTAAATAAAGGTTATATTTTGTTTTAAAAATAGAGTTAAGAGGAGGAATTATGAAAGTAAGATCATCAGTTAAACCAATCTGCAAAGATTGTCAAGTAATTAAAAGAAAAGGAAGGGTACAGGTAATTTGTTCTAATCCGAAGCATAAGCAACGGCAAGGATAGAATCAGAATTTAGAAATATGGCAAGAATATTAAATATAGAAATTCCTGATAAAAAAGCAATTAAGTACTCTTTAACTTATATATATGGAATAGGCGAAACTACAGCCGACAAAATTTGTCAAATGGCAGATATTGATCCAACAACAAAAACAAAAAATTTATCAGACGAACAACTGACAAAAATCAGAGAAGCAGCGTCAACATTTAAAACCGAGGGTGATTTAAGAAGAGATCAACAATACGACATTAAGCGATTAATGGAAATTGGATCTTATCGAGGAATTAGACATCGAAGAGGTCTTCCTGTTCGAGGTCAATCTTCAAAGCAAAATGCGCGAACAAGAAAAGGTCCACGTAAAACCGTTGCTAATAAGAAAAAAGTAGGGAAGTAGATTATGGCAAGACAAAAAGCAAAGAAAAAAATCAAAAAAAATATTCCTTCTGCTATTGCTCATGTTCACACAACATTCAATAATACAATCATCTCAATCACTGATTTAGATGGTAATGTAATTTGTTGATCATCAGCTGGAGCACTTGGTTTCAAAGGGGCTAAAAAATCAACCCCTTATGCAGCACAACTTGTTGCTGAAGCTGTTGCTAAAAAAGCAAAGGAAAACGGTGTTAAAACATTATCCGTAAGAATTAAGGGAGTTGGACCTGGAAGAACCTCAGCATTGAGATATTTCCAACCTTCAAAAGACTTCGTTATTTCTGAAATTAAAAATGTTACCCCAACTCCACATAATGGAGTTAAGAAATCAAAGAAATATAGAAGATAGGAGAAAAGAAAACAAACATGGAAAGATTTTTAATACCAACATTTAATAAAATTGTTTCTAAAGATTCTTTAGAAACTCCTCATATTCAAACCTTTACTCTTGAAAAATTAGAGCGTGGTTTTGCAAACACTATAGGTGTAGCAATGAGAAGAACAGCACTTTCATCAATTCCGGGAGTTGCTGTTTTTGCAGTTGAGGTTAATGGAGTTCAACACGAATTTCAATCAATTTCAAACTCAAAACAAGATATGGTTGAATTCATTTTAAATTTAAAAGATTTAACACTATCAGTCGATGACGACATCATCGATGCAGATGAAGTTTATGAATTAACATTAACTTCAAAAAAAGGAATGGTTACTGCAAAAGATATAATTGTTCCTGCGGGATTACAAATTATTAACCAAGATTTAATACTTGCTGAAACTACAAAAGATAAAGCAATTGAAGCAAAAATATTTGTTTTATACTCTAAAGGGTTCAAAATTTTTGAAGAAACAAGAGTAATTGTTGAAGATAAAATTGGTACTATCAAAGGGATTATTCCAATAGATGCTAATTTTTCTCCTGTTAAAAGAGTTAATTACATTATTGAAGAAGTAAATCCTGGAGAATCAAGAGTATTTGAAAAATTAGTTTTAGAAATTGAAACTGATGGTTCAATGAAGCCAGAAAAGGCAATTGCCTTTGCTGGAGGAATTTTAAAAAATTACTATAAAGCATTTGAAGAATTATTCGAAGTTAAAAGTGATGATTTATTTGAAGAAGAAGTTATTGAGGAATCAATTGATGCTCAATTATCAATTCCAATTGAATCATTAAATTTATCTGCAAGATCAGAAAAATGATTATTGGCATCAAACATTCGTTATGTCCAAGAATTAATTAATAGACCAGTTTCATCATTAAAAGAAATTAATAATTTAGGTGAAAAATCAATTACTGAAATTATTCAAATTGTTCAAGATATGGGACTTTCATTTAAATCTGAGTAAAAGGGAGCTAGGTTATGGCAAAAAGAAATAGACAACAACGACAATCTAACGTTCATGATGGTGCTCGAAGAGTTCGAACTGAAAGAAACCAATTAACTGATTTAATTATTCATGGTCAAATTGTAACAACACACGCTAAGGCAAAAGAGTTACAAAAGAAAATGGATAGATTAGTAACAATGGGCAAAAAAAACACTTTGGCCTCAAGAAGAAGTGCCGCTAAAGTATTGAGAAATACTAAAGCTAATGAAAAGACAGCATTACAAATTTTATTTGATGATATCTCTCCAAAATATGTTAAACGTAATGGTGGGTATACTAGAGTTTTAAAATATGATCACCGAAAAGGTGACGGAACTCCAACATCAATAATTACTTTTGTTTAAATAAACAATAAGAATAAAACATCCGTTATAATTAACGGATGTTTTTATTTTATTCTTTTTGTCATTTTACATTTATAATTAATGTTGTTAGGTAATAGAAAAGATTTACATACGCAAACATTATTCTATTATCTTATCGAAAAGATTGGAAAAAATAGTAATGCAAATATGAGAATGAATATTATTAGGAATTTTAGCAGTTGCCCTTATTGGGATGTTAAACATTTATTTAATGAAGGGTTTTAAGATTATTTTGATAGTAATTTCAATATCTATATTAGTTATATTGATTACTATTGGTATAACTAGTATTATTGATCTCATTTGAGATAAAACGTACTTGAGTATAGCTTGAACTTTTATTGTTGAATTATTCACTTCTTAATTTATAATTACTATATCTATGGATTATATAAAACTTGAATCTATTACTTTAAAATACAAAAACATTCCCTTGTTTAATAATCTTAATTTAAAAATAAATAAGGGTGAGTATGTTTCTATAATTGGTTCTAATGGTTCTGGAAAAACGACATTAGCACACATTTTATCTGGGATGATTAAAAATTTCACAGGGAATTATTTTTTTGATGACGCTTTAGTTACTGAAGAAAAATTACGATTAACTGTCGGAATTTTGTTTCAAAACCCCGATAATCAATTAGTTGCTTCAATCGTCAAAAATGATATAGCTTTTGGTCTTGAAAATCGTCGAGTAAAATCCTTTTTATTAATGGATAAAATGATCGATGAAGTTTTACATAAGTTGAATATTTTTAACTTAAAAAATCGCAATGTCAATACATTGTCTGGTGGGCAAAAACAAAAAGTTGCAATTGCCTCTATATTGGTTTTAAATTTTGATGTTATTATTCTCGATGAAGCAACCTCGATGCTTGATCCTTTTTCTAGAAATGAATTAATGGAAATAATGCAACAGTTAAATGATGAGGGAAAAACAATCATTCATATCACTCATCATATGGAAGAATCTAAAAAAGCAGATCGAATTATTGTTTTAGATAAAGGCAAAATTATTGCCGATGGCAAACCAAAAGCAATTTTCAAGAATAAAGAAATTATTAAAATTGCTAATTTAACTTAAAATTATGAAATTAAATATTAAAAACATCTCCAAAATTTATGGAGAAAATACAAAGGACGAATTTCAAGCATTGAAAGATGTTAGTTTTAGGGTTAATCCTGGCGAATCAATTGGAATCATTGGTCCAACCGGTTCAGGTAAATCAACGCTTTTAAATATTATTTCTGGCCTAACTAAAGCAACCTCGGGAGAAATAAGTTATGATGATTTTAACTTCACTACCAAAACAAAATTAAAAAAATTTAATAAGATTAGAGACAAGATTTCTATCTCATATCAAAATCCAGATTTGCAACTTTTTAAAGAAACAGTTTTTAATGATATTGCTTTATCTTTGGATAAAAACAAATATACTGAAGAAGAAATCAATAAGAAAGTTCATGATGTTATTAAAATTGTTAATTTAAATCCAGATCTTTTAAATAAAGTTCCCTTTAATCTTTCTTCCGGGGAAAAACGAAAAGTAATTCTAGCATCGTTACTTATTAGCGAACCGGAAGTCTTAGTATTCGATGAACCGACAGCTCATTTAGATCCTGCCTCAACAAAGGTTTTTGTTGAAACAATTAGAAAATTAAATCGTAAATATAATAAATCATTAATTATTGTTTCTCATGATTTAGAAATTATCAATCAATTAACAACAAGAACATTGTTTTTAAAAGATGGTATTGTTTATGCCAAGGGGAAAACTACTGATATCCTTAATAGAAATCTACTTTTGACCAGTGCAAAAATGATTCCTAAGGCTAAAAAATAATGATCCAAAATTTCTCGGTTGTTAATTTTAAAAAACTGAATAATCCAGGCTATAACTTTGATCCAAGATTAAAGTTTATTTTATTCCTTTTGTTGGGGGTTATTGTCTTTATTTTAAACACAATAACTTCATTGGTTGGATTATTATTATTTTTGGTGCTTGCGGTTGTTGTTTCTCAAATTAGTTTTTGAATTTTTATTAAAACACTAAAACCAGTATTGTTTATCTTTTTCATTACATGATTATTTTATTATTATTTTGGCGCCTCTCCAACAACTGATAGTAATTATTGAGCTTTATATATTACAACAATTGTTTCATTACGAATTTATAATATATTATTAATCGGAACCATTTTAATTATTACAACAAGCGAATTGGAACTTGCAAGAGCAATAACATGATTGATCCACCCATTAAAATGAGTGAAGGTTCCAGTAGATGAAATTGCAATGATTATTACGTTGGGCCTAAGATTTGTTCCAATTGTGATGCTAGATATGAAAACTATTTTAAAAGCGCAAGAAACAAGAGGTCTTAGTTATCGCTTCGGAAGTTTTAAACAACGGTGTAACGCCTTTTTTAGCGCCTTCCTTCCGCTTTTTGTTTCATCCTTTAGAAGAGCAGATGATTTGTCGAAATCAATGATTGCTCGTGGATATATTGTTGGTCAAGCAAGAACGTGTTATCAAGAAAAACAATTTAATTGATTTTCAATTCTTTATTTTCTTATTGCCTTAGTTTTAATATCATCTATATTATTTATTCAATATGGTGAATATTCATGATTGGAGTTTGGTAACTAATGGCAAAATACTGGGGAAAGATTAGTTATGATGGTTCATATTTTTATGGTTGAGCAATTCAACCTAGTGTTCGTACTGTTTCTGGTGAGTTAATTTTTAATGCTAATAAGTTTTTAAACGAGAGCGTAAAAATTACAGGAGCTGGACGAACAGATAGATATGTTCACGCGTTAAAACAAGAATTTACTATTGAAATTAAAAACCAAAAGTTAAACAAGAGGGGATTAATAAAAAAATGAAATGAAATTCCAGGATTGGAAGTATTAAGTCTTAAAAAGGTTGCTGATGATTTTGATGTTCGAAGAGGAAAGAATAATAAAACATATTATTATCTTGTTAATAACAAAAAAAATTATGATGCTAAATTAAACAGTAATTATCAATTTAATTATTATTTTAAGATTGATTTTGATAAACTTAATAAGCAAGCACAAAAGTTAGTAGGGACAAAAGATTTTGCTTCTTTTACAGCCAAGGAAAATTATAAGTCAACAATAAGGACCGTGAGATCTATTATTGTCGAACAAAATGGTTATTACATTTCCTTTACTGTAGAAGGTCCAGCATTCATGCGGTTTATGATTCGCAATCTAGTTGGGGCCTTATTAGCGAACAATCGTGATGTTTTATCAGATCTGGAGTTTGATGAATTGCTTTTAAACCCTAAAAAAGGGAAAGCACATTATAAAGCTCCCGGGTCTGGATTATATTTAATTAAAATTGATCGTAAATAAATTTTGCAAAGGAATGTAAAAAAGACTTTTTTACATATATTTTTTATATATAATATTAAAGTTATAGAAAAAAAGGAATAGTATGAGACAAACAAAAATGGCCAATGGGGCAAATATCGAGCAAAACTGATATCTTGTTGACGCAAAAGACTTAGTTTTGGGGCGAATGGCTTCAGAAGTGGCGAAAGTTTTAACTGGAAAAAACAAACCAACTTATACCCCTCATGAAGATAATGGTGATTTTGTAGTTATTATTAATGCGGAAAAAATAGTTTTAACCGGTAATAAAATTAATAAAAAAATGTATTATAATCATTCTGGTTATCCTGGTGGGTTAAGAACAAGAAGTGCTAAGACAATGCTTGAAACAGCCCCTGAGGAAATGGTACAAAAAGCAATATGGGGAATGCTTCCACATAATAAATTAGGACGAAAGCAAATTAAAAAGTTATTTGTTTATAAGGGTGAGAATCACCAAAATGGTGCCCAACAACCAAAACCGTTGGAACTAAAGAAATAAGGAGGTAAGAATATATGTATCAAGGACTTGGAAGAAGAAAATCTTCAGTAGCGAGAGTAACTCTAAAACCGAATGGTACGGGAAAGATTACTATTAATGGTAAAGACATTAAAGATTACTTCCCCTACAAAACATTAATTCAGGATTCAATTCAAGGATTAGTAATTACAAAAACAGAAAAAGAATTTGACATTTTTGCAAACATTAAGGGAGGCGGATTCTCTGGTCAAGCAGGAGCGCTTCGACATGGAATAGTTCGTGCCTTAATTGAAGCATCAGCAGATTATCGTGAGGATCTTAAAAAAGCAGGATTAGTAACTAGAGATGCTCGTGTTAAAGAACGAAAAAAATACGGATTGCGAAAAGCTCGACGAGCACGTCAATTTTCAAAACGTTAATGATATTATTATTTTAGAAGAGTATCTTCTAAAGTTTATGGAACTGTAGCTCAGTTGGTTAGAGCACTCCGCTGATAACGGAGAGGCCGGTGGTTCGAGTCCACTCAGTTCCACCATTAATTAATTAAATATTTTTATATAACTAAGTTTATAATTTATTTACTAATAGTTAATTAGTTATTGGTTGAAAAGAGGTTACAAAATGGATGCAATAAGTTGAGATTTATTTTTACCAATCTTTATAATTAGTTTGGCAATATTTATTTTTTGTTCAACTTTTCTATTTTGAAGTATCAAAGGTCTTATTATGAAAAGTAAGCAGAAAAAAACTGTTGAAAAAGAAGTTCGAGTACGTCAGGAAGAAAAAATCAATAAAGATATTCCTCAATTTGAAAATTCTAAAAATTAGAAATACAAACTTAGTTTTTTTAATACTAATTTGGTGTTCTTTTGTATAATCATAATATGAATAACGAAAAAATAAATGTAAGCAATAAATA
>WTBJ01000026.1 GCA_013139135.1 Mycoplasmataceae bacterium
CCCCTTTTTTATATAATTTTTTACCGACACTGTACGTAGTTTTACCCAAATCATAAACTCCTTTTAAGCCTTTTACACCTCTAATTATTTGTTGAGAGCCTGGAACCCCTTTTGCAATTTTAATTAGCGGATCTTTGAATGGTTTAACATACCCACCTACGGTTTTAGCTGTTTTCAATCCTTTATTTGCCAATTTAGAAGCTCTTTTATAATTTTTTCGAACTGAACCAGATAATGATTTAAGGTTTGACCTCAACGATTTTGTTGATAAATTTTTTAAACTCACCATGGTTATATATATATATTAAATAAATTATTTTTATATTAAATAAAATTATTGTTCTAATTCTATAATTTTATTATTATATTTTCTTAACAAATCAACATCAGTCTTATTAAAAACCGGAAGAATGTTAATATTTTTATCATTAGACATCATTCGCCCATCTTTTTGATAAATTTTATCAGAAATATCATAATCTTTATCACATATGATTTTCCATCCTAACACCCTCGAATTATCCATAATCGATATAAGCTTTTTTTTCAATTCGTCAATTTCCTTTACCTTGTCCATTATATTAATAATTAAATATTATTTTAAAATAATATTATATTATATATACGAAGAGAAAAAATGTCTAACCAAATCGAAAGTGTCAACCCCGAAGGTATTCAAAACGATGTCAAAATTCCATTATCCCTCAGCCAGCTGACCAATATCACGTCGGGCTGCAATGATATCATTAGTAAATCAAAACATCGTATTTTACAACCCGTTGCTGGTAATAGTATTACTTACAACAGTACAACAGCTATTAGTTTTAAAATACCATCCAGCGAAAAAAGTTTCAAAACGGATAGTCTATGTGTGCACGGAACAGCAAATTTTCATGTTACATCTTCCGAACCAGGGACCGGAAAATGTAGTTACTATTTACCTCAGCCGAGATCGTCATCAGGCAGTTATTTCCAAACGATCGAATTAAAAGCTTCCAATTTGAATGAAAGTATTGACCGAATTCAAAATAGTGATTATGTACAAGAACTACTCGATAATTTCATTACTAAAAGCCAGAAAATCACTATGGGTACGATTTTTGGTTATTACCCTGATATCTTGTCAACCACCGTGGCCGACCATTTAGTAAGTGAAACAGCTACTTTTGTGCTTGAGAACGATTGGCCGGCAAGGTCGTTTATTGGACTATATATGGCACCGATTTCATTCGAGGAGACAGGAGTAGCGGTTGCTCGAGCTATTTCGAGTTGTACAATTAATGATTTTAGTTATGTTGGTGTTATTGGTGATACTGCTTCAACTATTATTAAAATTAAATTTTCATACCGCCTTGATGCACTGGGTCTCTGCAATCAGTCATATTTGTTACCACCGTACTTATTCGGTGCCAGCAATAGTTTAGAATTGATTTTAACCCCAAATACATTCCTGAGGGCTGGTTATTGTGATTTGGGTACATTGATTACAGATGTAGCAAATCCAATCATCTCTAACACATCATTTACAATCTCCGACCTATATCTTAATTATTCATATGTCGACTTGACAGCTGAAATTATTGATGAATTGGATAAAGCTTTAAAACAGAGTAACGGTTTATTGGTTTTTGAAAGTTATTATTGTAGTACTAGAAATGTAGCTTCTAGTGGAGGATCACCAATTAATATCGCCCACGACTTTAATTTTAAGGCGTCGAGTATTAATAGTATAACATTTAGACACCTTCAAAGTCAATCTGAACTGGAAAAAAATATCTATCCACGAGATGAAATTAAAAATGTCCAAATCGAATTGAACTCAGAAAATCTTTTTAATACTCCTATCGATAAAGGACAGATCATGTATAATTTAGCGTTAGATAGTTTTAATGCTGCTAATCAATTCGTGGCAGGTGTCGACCTCAATTATGGTGACTATAATGGTGATTTTTCTGAAACTTCAGCATTAGCTAAAAAATTCATGTTTTCTGTTAATTTGGAAAAATACATAACTGATGATGGTCAATTTAAAAATCTAAATGGTGAATCAACCGACCAAAACGGAGTGATTCAAATTCGATACAGCTACTCTAATTCTGCAGCAAGAACATTGTTATTCTTTGTTAATTATGATAGAATCATATCGATTGCTCCGAGTGGTAATGTCAATGTATTATATCACAACTTGGGAACCGAGCTTCAAAAAATCTTGTAAAAACATAAAAATAAAAAAACATAAAAAAAACATAAAAATAAAAAAGAAAAAAACATAAAAAAATATTTTTTTATCTAAAATCCGAAACCGAATTTAATTTTTTTTTTCTCAATGATAGGTTTCCTCGATTCACAAAATAACAAATCATCATCACTATCAGACGATTCATATTCTGATTCAATCACCTCATCAGATTCATCCGTCACATATTCATATTCCGACTCCGATTTATATCGAATATTTTTAGAATCTTCAATATTTTGTTTTAATAATTTATTTTCAATT
>WTBJ01000045.1 GCA_013139135.1 Mycoplasmataceae bacterium
TTAAAAACTAGTTTGTATAAATATAGGTATATACATAAAAGGAGCAAACAAATGAAAGATACTGAAAAGCAAGTTATGTTCGTAGTAGATAAACAACTGGAACAGAAATTTAAAATCTATTGTGTTAATAAAAATACAACTAAAAGCGAGCTATTACGGGATTTCATGAGGAAGTGTGTAGCCGCTGAATTTTAAACATTAAAAAACCACTGTTAAGGGTTCAAATTAACAGTGGTCTATAAAATGAATTACAAAACCAATCTAATCAAGTAGGGAAATTTGATTAGCGTAACAAACAATCAAGGAAGATTATTATGTCTATTACTAACAATATTTATGCAAACTCAAATATCGGGTTTGTTTCAGCTTGTTGTGGTGCGGGGAAAACACACGCACTAATGCAACACATCAAAGAAAACCAACAAAATCACAATCACCTGATTGTTTTGCCATCACTCGATTTAGTTGAACAAGTGTATAAGAACTTAAAGTCCATGGGACTTTTAGATGTGTTTACAATCACCAGCAAAAATACCCCAACGGGTAAAGTTAAATCCAGTATTGTTGAGTTTTTTAAAGGATACCAAGATTTTGGGCAAATTCTAATCATCACATGGGCAGCATATGATGATTTACCGTATTTTCAGAATAAGGCTAATTGGAAAATCTTTATAGATGAAGTGCCACAAGTTAATGACTTCCATAAGTTAGATGTTAGTAAGAATCGCCAATTAATAACTGACTTCATTGAATTAAAGCAATCCATTAATGCTGATATGGCACAGGTGGGTATTAAAGAAGGCTGTCAGAATAAATTAAAACTTGCATCTCAAAGTAGCGATGATGGTTACGAAGCATTTAAGCCACTCTATCGAGCACTCCTATCAGAGAATAGAGATGTATTTGTTAACCCAGATGAATGGGCTGCTGTTATTGAGGGAAGAAAAACAGGGATAAAGTCTGGTGAATTAACATTTGTGGCAATGCTGAACCCAATGCAGTTTATCAACACTACAATTCTTGCGGCAAATTTTGAAGATAGCCTTTTATTTCTATGGTTTACCAAATTTTATGAAGTGAATTTTAGAGGTAATCAAAAAATAACCAATAAACTTCAATATACAGCCCACGAAGAACAAACAGGCCGCCGTGTAAAAATTAAGTATTTTTTGAATAATCAGAATTACAGCAAATATTATCGTGATAAAGCAATGGGCGAGAATCCAACAGTTGGTCAAGAAATCGATAAAATGGCTGCTGAAATATTTGGAAATGAATCGTTTTTGTATGTTGTGAATAATGATTACAAACCTGAATTTGGTGTAAGTGATAATGGAACTCGACTATCGGTAAAATCGCATGGGCTTAATAAGTATCAACATAACCATAATATTTACTTTAACCTTGCATTGAATTATGCGCCTAATCAGTTGGCATTAATGAAAAATTTAGGATTTTCGAGTGATCAATTATTGATTGCCAATACATTTGAAACTATCTATCAGAATACGATGAGAACGTCATTGAGAGATAGTTCCAGCGATGAACCTGTAAATATTATAGTTCCCGATATTAACAGCGCTACTCACCTGCAAAGTTTATTAGGTGGCGGCATAATTGAACAGATTGAAGGTTTTGATTTTCCAGAAAAGCCACAAAAATTGACACCTGTTCAACGCAAGAACCGCTCACAGTATAAATCAATCATTGATGAACTAATGCAAGGTAAAGCTTCATTTGATGGTCTGTTACAGTTATGCACTCATACGCAAAAACTGGATGAATACAGTGCGTTAGCTGATATGGATGATAATCAAGTAGCCGTCACTTTTCATAAGTCTATTGACCAATATAAAGTAGAAGATTTTAAAAATTACATCTATTCAACCAAAAATTTCATTAGCGTTCTAAATAATGCCAGTAAGGTTGTCATTACCAAAAAAGATGAGTTCATTATGTTGAATGCAGGAATTTATGATGGCTCTATTGATACTGTTGGCTATAGAAGACAGCTAAATTTTATTGAAAGTCATTTTATGATACTTGATTTCGATAACGGTAATCTATCACCTGAACAGTTTGAAGATATTTTCTGGATTAAAGAATCTAAAGTTGAGAAACGGTCATTTGTTATCTGTAACTCACATTCAAGGAGTGCCGACGAACCCAATAGATTTCGAGTATTTATGTTCTACAAGTCACCGGTTACCAGTATTGAACAACATAAAGCAGTGTATTCTGATATTTGTAAAACACTTGAAAAGTATGGTTTTGATGAAGATAGTGCTTGTTTGGATAATGCTTGTAAATCAGGTAACCAGTCATTCTACTTACCTTGTATTAATAGAGAGCATCAAGAATATGCGTTTTTTAGAAAGCATGGCTTAAAAAGAACTGATGACATAAAAAAATACGGTATTGATGTATCGGCAATTATTAGAACTCAACCAGCATTATCAAGTGACATTATTGTTGATAGAAAATTGGCTGAAAATGACAAGCAACAAGAATCAGCCCGTATTATATTATCAATAAAGCAGATGAAATATAGTAGGCATCAAGCATTTTTTGATGCTGCTATAGAAATGAGAAGTTTAGGCTTATCATTGACTGAAATAGAATCTAACTGTTATGCAATATCAGGTTCAGAAACTAAAATGAAAAATAAAGTGCCTGATATTATGAGTAGTCTTAAAAAATATCAGGTTCATTAAATAATGAGTCGCTACCGCGCCCCATAAGCACTCGCTAACGCTCTTGCTTATTTTATATTTTTATACACTTTTAGTAACTTTTCTCTTTAATCATATAAGGATAATTGTTACTAATTTTGTAAATTATAAATCCCCCCAATTAATCTTATATATAGTGCGAGTTTTTCAGTGTTAATTGGACAATTTAAAATTTCAATATTACATTAAATATCAATAAATTAAGATGAATTATGATAAAATAGTTTCTTTAAGGAAACTTAAATTATGAATAACTTTAACGACATCCCAATTGATCCAGATACTCAAATTATCGAACAATCTGAAATAAAACAAATATGACTAAAGATGTAAATAAAATACCCCAACATATTCTTGATAATTTGTCTAATGAGATTCGCAAAGACCGAATTAAATCCAGAGTTATTACAGTTGTATTGGTTGTTATTTTCATTGGATTCGTAATTAACCCAACATAAGGAACTAAATGAAAGAAGCATTAATTTACTTACATGGCTTTAATTCTGCAAGCATTGATAACCATGGTAATTTGTTATCCAAAAACAAACTAAAAATTCTTAACAATTTCTGTAATGAAAATAATTTCAAATTTATCGCGCCAAATCTGGATTACCGGAATATTCCAGAGGTTATAGAAAACCTTAATTTTTTAGAACGTGAATTGGATAAAGATGGTTATGATGTAACCTTTATAGGCACGTCCCTCGGCGGCTTCTTTGCGGAATATATGGCTTGGGAAACACTTACTAAGGCAATTCTAATAAATCCAGCCATCAATCCATCTAAGACGCTTAAACGTTATATAGGTAACATCAAAAACTTTGCTAATGGTAAAGAATACAAATGGACATCTGAAAACTGTGAAGCGTTTGTAGAATATGAGCAGGAATTATTAAAATTTCCTTATACAGAAATTCCCCGAACCGTAATTTTAGACCGTGGTGATGAGGTGATTGACGTAGAACGAACGATTGAAAGGTATGATGGAAAGGCAAGCGTTCATACATTTGAAGGCGGTTCGCATAGATTTGACCATATTGAAGAAGCATTGCCCATAATAAAAAAAGCAATATTTTCGTTTGCATTGCCTTTGACGGATTAATCAATCTAATTATCTTTCAGTTAGTAAAATAAGTTTATCATCTATCATTAACTCAATTTCAGCAAGCACACCGTTTACAAAGAATTAGCCACTTTTAAGGAAAAATTAATGAACTACGATATTTTTGGTGACATTCACGGACAAGCAGATAAATTAATCCAGCTATTAGAAAAACTTGGCTATCGAAAAGAAAATAACTGTTATCAAAAAGCTGGTCATCAAGCTATATTTGTTGGGGACTTTATTGATAGAGGAACAGGCCAAAAAGCGGTTATTGATATTGTCCGTCCAATGATTGATAACAAAAAAGCATTGGCTATCATGGGTAATCATGAGTTTAATGCTATTTGTTACCATACTAAAAATAGTGATTCATCTTCCAGTTATTTAAGACCTCACAGCGAAAAGAACAAAAAGCAACATCTGGCATTCCTAAATGAATATCCATTAAACTCACCTGAGACAAATGAACTTATCGACTGGTTCAAATCTTTACCCTTATACCTTGAACTTGATGACTTTAGAGTTATTCACGCTTGCTTTGACCAACAAATTATTGATGACTTAAAATTGAATAATTTTCTAACGGATGACAACTGTTTATTGGATAGTTGTTATCATGAGGCATCAACTAAAGGAACTATCCTATATGAAGCAATAGAGGTGCTATTAAAGGGTAAAGAAATACTATTGCCCACTGGTATGTCATTTAGAGATAAAGACGGTAATGAACGGCATGAGATAAGAATTAAGTGGTGGGAAAATTCATTAAAAACCTATCAGGAAGCTACAGTATTAAAAATTAAGTCTTTAAGTGAAGCTCCAGATATTAATATCCCAGAAAAACACATAATAAATGGTTATCTTGCTACTGAAAAACCTGTATTTTTCGGGCATTATTGGTTTAGCGGAAAACCAGAACGCATATCAGAAAATGTGGCTTGTTTAGATTATTCCGCTGGTAATGGCGGTGCTTTAATTGCATACCAATGGATGAAAGGTTCACTTGAGATAAACAATGATTCCTTTATTTCAAGTGAGTAGAAATACTTAATCATTAACTAAATTGACGATTAATTACCCAATAAATAAATCTGCCTATAACAACTTTACAATCAACTGAATACAATAATTTCAGATATTTTTTAGTGATAAAATGTGAGTAAGTAAAAAATTTAACAGGACGTTAAATTACACTCAATAAATGGAATTAGTTAAATGACACTATCAACGGAAGATAACCAAAGAATTATAGAAATTGAACCCGCTATTTCAGGTTCAACATTTGATTTTGAACTCGACCCAAGCACCAAGACTATCAAGATGGATTATAAAATTGTAGGTGGTGATGACAAAATCCATCAACACGTAACCACACTGAATGAACCTGCCCATATTGATAGTTCTTTAGCATTGTTGGATGTTGGTGAAACGGCTAAGATTTGCATGATTAGAAGAAATGGCGAGTGGCAATGGCTTTATGTGATGTAAGAATAGGCAGTAGCCTTTATAAAATTCAAGTTATTCACCAGCCATATGACCAACAATGAGATTAGCTGTTAGAATATGAAACCATTTATACCTAATGGATGCTAGAATAATATTTAAATTCTGGGATATATGAAATAAGCGGAATTCTGGGTGTTTTTAATATGATAGCTTTCCGTCTATTAAACTGTTAGCAAAAACATAATGTGCTTTAAGGTTAATGAGCTTATAAATATAATTGAGAAAGAATGGAAGCAATTATGAATAGTGGGTTATTAGAGGATTTTGATAAAACAGGAACATTAAACTTTGATAAAAATATAATTGAATCTGTTACTGTTAAAAAACTTGAGAATGGAAATTTAAAGGCATATTTTTTCAGTATTTATGATTTTTTGTCAGGCAAGGCACGTTGGTTTATATTGGAAGGAAGCGGTATAAATCAATATCCGACTACGAGTTTGTTAGAGAATGAAAACTACAATCGTGCTAGGAAAGGGTATAAATTAGCTCAATCTAAATGTAAGGATGGTAGGCTTCTTCAAGATTTCGAGATACCTAATGGTAGTGAATCACAGTGCTACACAATTATTTTAGGAACCCCTAGCTCTAAGAAACACGCCAATCGTCACTTATATGAATTGAGTAGCAATGAAAAGGATGAACTTCTTTTAAAGAGAAATGGAGATGGGGTAGATGATATTGAAGCTATGAATTTTGAAGATTCTACTTCAATTGAAGGAGCAAAAATTGAACGGAAAAGTATTGCTTATGAGCGTGACCCTAAATTACGAGCAAAAGCTATTGGTATTCACGGTTTAATTTGTGCTGTATGTGGTTTTGATTTCAAAAAATTTTACGGTCAAATTGGTAAGAATTTTATTGAAATTCACCATTTGAAGCCGTTATCATTAAGAGAATCATCCTTTAAAACCGACCCGAAAAATGACCTTATCCCTATCTGTTCTAATTGCCACAGAATGATTCACCGAAAGCATGGAAAGGTTTTATCGGTCAGTGAATTGAAGTTGGAAATTACAAATAATATGAAAAATTGCTAACCAGTGCATCCACTTGACCACAAAAAGTGATGCAGTCGTTAGGGAAAAGAGGAAAATAATGTTTGGAGAACCGGAAAAATTGGGGTTAAAGAAATCATTTGAAATGGTTGATGCTCCCAAAGGGAAAACATTTCATTATAGAAATGAAGATAAAAGAGTAATCGAGCCAGGGTGGTGTAATGAGCACAGATTAAGAAATATTAAAGGCCCGTTAATATATGCTGTTACAGATAACTCTGGCATCATTCGTTATGTTGGGAAATGGGTATCTGATACTCCTTTGTATCAAAGGTGGTTCAGGCGAAAACATATTCACCATCAAACTAGTAGTAGGAATATTTATATTTCAGAGCTAGATCAAGGAAAAAAACCACTAACTGTTTGGTCTGCATCTGCTGTAGAACTTAAAAAACTTCCTTTGCCAGATGCAACTTTGACAATGTCTAATCGAGATTTAGTTCAAAATCTTGAAGCTTTATGGATTCAACGGTGGAAACCACAATTGTGGAATAAAAATCATGAACCAATGGTTTCTGGTTTTACAGATGGTGAGTATTGGAAGAAAATTCCCTAACCAAAAAATCCACCTGACCGTTGGCAGCGCAGCTTGTTTTCAAAGGTCATTTTTTATCATAGTTCAGTGCTTTGTTGGAGTTTATCGTAAACCTACCTGCACTAATTGGACTTGGCTTTATTCTTAAAAATTAACAATGATATGAAAATAAGTGATTTAAAAAGAAACCTAAAGAATGAGTCAAAGGAAGAGCTAATCAAAGGAATTGCTGAGCTTTTCAAGAAGAACAGCTTTGTTAAGGATTACTATATTTTAAAATATGATACGGCAAGTAATTCTTCCATTTTAGATAAGCATAAGGACATAGTTGAAAAGGAATTTTTTCCAAAAAGAGGGTATGGGAAAGCAAGGCTATCCATAGCAAAGAAGAGCATTTCTGAATTCAAGAAACTATCTCAAGATGAAGCACAGGTTGCCGATTTGATGATTTTTTATGTTGAAATGGGAGTCAATTTTACTAATTGTTATGGTGATATTGATGAGCCATTTTATATAAGTATGGAAGGCATGTATGAACAAGCTGTAAAATTTGTTGTTAATGCAGGGTTGCAGGATATATTTAATCAGCGTTGTTTGAAAATAGTAAATGATACTACGGGTATAGGCTGGGGATTTCACGACCAGTTACATGAAATATACTATGAGCATCTAAGTGAATAATGAGGCATAACCAGTGCCACCAGTTAATAAACTACTAATTTTGATGGCTGAATTTAGCAGTTTATTCACAATCACATACTAACATCTGCGCTTCAGATAGAACCGACATTGCCAACTTGAAAGAGTAAAAATGACTTCGCCACTAACGGATTAATAAACCCGTTCAATTAACTTACAGTTCTTATCAAAAACCAACGTTTCGTTTAGGTTGCGGTGGTATCGAAAACCCTTAGCACCTGAACCCCAATTTTCAGGCACGTCAAATTCTACTTTTGCTCTAAAATCAAGATACGAATCGCAGATAACCTTAATTTCTTCGTCATAGCTTAAATCCATAATGTTCTCAGGAACCTTGATGTTCAGGTGCATCAACGAGATTAGCAAACTTGGGTAATATATTGGGATAACTCGAATCATGGGGACAAAATCTTTACGAAGCTTATCATTTATAGTTTCCAAAACTGCTGAGTAAGCTAATTCAAACTCACTTTCTGAAATATCAGAATGTTTCAAAATTAAAGCCGGAAGTTCAGGATTAGGTGATTGCAATGTAATTAGGAAATTATCAAGACGCTTTAATCCCTTAGAAATATTTGTGTATCCAAGTTGCTTGGCAAATTCTGACCTCGAAATATCGTGTTTCTTGAGGTAATTAGAAATTAAACTTTGAAGTTGAAGTGGGTTCATATTTGTCTCCATCCCCAAGAAAACAGCGTCATGTGATACTGCTGGGGAATGTAGGACACG
>WTBJ01000031.1 GCA_013139135.1 Mycoplasmataceae bacterium
GGAAATTTTTACAAAATCAAATATAATGATGAGATTTATTATGGACACAAAAACTTAGAATTTCGAATTAAAGATCAAAAGATTGATATCAACAAAACAATCTTTTTAAAAATCAGTAAAAAGAAAATGGAGAGTCATGGAAATATTTATCATAATTGGGTGATTGTACAATAAAAAAACAAAAAAAAACAAAAAAAACAAAAATCCAGAAAAAAAAATATTTTTTTTTATAACAATCGAGTTATATGAGTTTTGCTATAATTATTACCAATATAATTTGATTTATAACCAGTTATATATATTGTATCCCCCACATTACAAACCAGACAAAATGAAGCGCTTTTATTTTGCTGTTTCGTGCTTTCTTCATCGAAAAAGTAGTCGCATATATTTATTGTTGAAGTTCCATTATAATGATAAAATCGTACTCGTTGATTTCCGGTTGTACTTGTACAAGTAACATTTACATTAAAACATATCATATATATCCCTTTCACTTTGACATGAAATTTATTGTCAGTTGTGTCCCAACAGTCAAATGGATTATTATATATAGCATTAATTTGGGTTATGGTTTCCGTATTTCCATAAGAGCCTTGTTGATATACAAACCAATAAATATTATCATAGCTTCTTGTTATATCATTCAATTTCAAATTTGCATAAGTTTCAGTTTCTTGATTGTATTTAATCATTTCAATGTTTTCATTATTGTTTGTCATCATATTTTTATACCCTGATGACAAATTAAAAATATCATTAGTTTTTACATTGGCTTCTGGAATTACATCATCATCTAATATAAAAACATAAGTGATATAATTATTTGGGACAAATGCATACTGATAATCATTTATCACAAATGTTTTTTCGTTTATTGTGATCGTATATCCATTGTACATATCATTAATATCAGATACCAATGTATCATCTTCAAATTTTAATGGTAAAAATATTGATGGATTTGAACTGTCCCAAAATATAACCACTTCAAAGGCAGTAGATAATAATTTATGATATGTATATGTAAATGGGTCAGTACTATCCGTCATTTTTATATTTTTATAAAATGTGTCATCTACATTTTGAGTAGTCAGACTTGTTATATTATTATTATGCAACATTTCATGTGTATCATGATAATTAATTGTATTTAAAGCCAATTGGACATTTGTATCACTAGCGCTTAAAATTGTGTCAAAATTTGTAGTATCTGTTGAAATTCCAGATGCCAAATTTGATACCGGCCCGGACTGACTTATACTTGCATTAGTTGTTGATTTGGCAATATTGACATATTCAATATCATCTTTAAAAACAATATGTCCTAATTGAGCTAATTCTAAAACACTTAAATTTTCAGTTTGTTGTTGATTCAAACCTTCTGTAACAGCATTTTGACACTGAACTAATGATATATAAAATTGAGAATCGATAATTGCAAAATATCTAGGATTTGTAGAATTCAAATCATCTTTCGATACATATAAAGTATAAATCACATATTTTTGTAATGGTAATGTAGTTATTACTCCAGCATTATTGTACACGTCTTCAAAAGTATCAGTATATTTGTACGTAACCCATTTATTTGATGAATTTAAATAAACCAAATTGAAAAATACTCCAGCACCTAAGCTATCAGGAATTGTAGTTTCTAACCCATGATCTTCCAAAATTGCTGAACCATTAATTTGAACTTTTAAAGTCCCATTTAAAGCAATATTAGCACCAGAACCATGAATTACAATTCCTATTGTATCATGAAGAATTTTAGAAACATTATAATTGACATTTGCATTATGATTTTCCTTAACAGTAATTTGATTGTTAGTTGGTGAAGAAGAATCTCTAAAACATTCGAACAAAACAATATTGTTTTTGAATAGATCAATAGGGGATGTGGTTTTATTCAAGATACCAGATGAATCAATGAAAATATAGTAGCATACTCCTTCAAGCAATCCAGTAACTGTCTGGTTAGGTAACCATGTAATATTTTCACCTAAAATCATTCCAACACCCCCTAATATCAAAGTAAATTCACCTAATACAGAATCATCATAAAACACACTTCCAGAATCCCAATTTACAAATCCGGTGTTGGCAACTTGTAAATTAATATTATTTGCTGTATTTTCAATAAAAATACTTTCACATGTTGATGTAATGTTGTTATAAGCTAATGATCCAGATGAGTTTGTAATTAATAATTGTCCATCAGACGATGGTAAAATTGAATTTAAAGCAATTCCTGGAGCTACTAAATTTATATATTTTTTCACATAAAAATAGTGATTATCAGCTTTAATAATTTCTTGAAATGCTGATGTTTCGTTATTATGAATATTTATTGACCATATAGATCCTTTAACCGTATTATCATCTTGAATTATATGTTCTGAAAACACTTTTTCATTTTCATTATATAGATTTCGAGAATATACAATTGTACCATTAGTTGATGATTTGTTGTTGTAATTATTATATACAATTGTATCATTTATATCATTTTTAAATTCTACTAAACCATTTTGCATATCAATTTTAAATACATTATCATTATCCACAATTTGAGAAATAACACCACTTGAATTAATAATATTTGATGTCAATATTCCAGTTGAAATAAAATTATGAGTTGATATAGATAATGGTTTATTTACTTCAAATATATTTATAGTTTGGTTTGTTTTTAATGATAAATCACTATCAAATAATACGGTGTCGTTAAAATAATGTTTATATATACTATGTGGTACTGTATTGTATCCAATATTGTTATTTGAATCAATAACAAGACTATTTATAATTGGTGTTAATGCACCAGATATCGAATTTGATATAATTAATGAGTCATTTATTTTATCGTTATACAAAC
>WTBJ01000042.1 GCA_013139135.1 Mycoplasmataceae bacterium
TTAGATACTTCAGCGCAAGTGGAAGTTAATGTTAAAAATATTAGTAAGAATAAGAAATCTAATGATGATAACGAGAGCGATATTGGAACTTTACAAACTGATGTTGCAACTAACTCACAAACATCAAGCGATAACGAAAATGACATTATAGATTTAAAGGCTAAAGAGTTTGTAGAGTGGATTGATGTATTAACTACTCCAGTATCAATATCAAGTACAAGTGGAAATCACACACTATTAAGTTCAATAGAATTATATAGTGAATTACGCATTGTATGGGGATTAGGTGATGGAACATTCAAATCCGTAGATTATGTGTATATAGACACTAATCACATTGATGCAACTGTATTAAGAAATGAAACAACTGAATTATTATCATATTCATTTAAAGTGAATAGTGGTAGTGGTACAACTATCAATGTTGGTAACGGTAAGCAAAGAACGATAACAGCAAGTAGTCCAGCAAATATTACTGATAGTTCAACAAGTGATTTAGATATATTCCTTATTCAAGGAAGAAAGTAGGACAATGAAATGAAAAAAACGATAATTAGTTTAATAGTAATTATGATAATGGTAGTATTTGTAGGGGCTTGTTCCCCTACTGATACACCTGATTATGTTACGCAAGAGGAATTAAACGAAGTACAAGCACAATTAAATGAGGTACAAAGTTATTTAGATAGAATGGTTTGGGTAGGTTATATGTTGCCTGAAACTGATATTGATTTGAATAACGAAGAAGTATTTTATGTATCAAGATTAGGATTAGAATATTTAGTTAGTACCGAAAGTGATTTAATAGATTGGAGTAAGTTTCCTGATTATATTTTAGATTTAAACGGAGATTATATTTCAGTTGATGATTTAGGTAATATGCTTACTCAAAAATACTTTGGTATAGATAGTACGACTATTGCAGGATTCCAATATAAGATGACAATAATTAAACCTATTGATATGTCGCAAGATGATTTTGTTATTAGATTATCAATGATGATTATTGAATTATCTTATTACGATTTTTACACTTTAGGAATACCTGAATTATACATTGTATTAAATGAAGGTGCATCATCTCATATTAAAATTAGAATGTCTATATTAAATACTGATAAATACGATGGCTCATTAGTACCTGCTATGTTTTACGGTGGTTTAATGGATGCTCAAATAATGGGATTATCATTTAATGCTGAAAATGTAGAATTACTATACGCACAATATATATTAGATGAGACTTATTTCGGTTTCGTATTACCAAATTATTAAGTGGGTGATTAGATGAATAAAATGAAAAATAAAAATAGAGCAAAGAGATATACACATTCTTTAAAGTCAGCACCAACGATTGAACCTAATGAATATTATAAAAGTGATACTCATAAAAGATTATCGTATGTTGATGCAGTAGATGTTAAGATTGATGGTATAACATATGGTAAAACTATTGAAACATTGGATAGTAAAATACAACTTGTAACCGAACTACAAAATGAAATTAAAGGGTGTTCACAGGCTCTCACATCGTTTTTAATTGAATATGGGTATAATACACCTAATATTGAATTAAACCCTCTAATCAATGATTTATCTAATTTGAATATTATACATCCCAATAAGAAGTATATGGGATTTAAATTAGATGGTGATTATGTTAAGTCATTAGGTTATGATGTTTTGCTTGAAGTGATAGAAGATTTACCTGATGATTTATATAATGGATATTGGATGTTTATAGATGGAGAATTAAAGTTAGATGAAGAAAAATTTAAACAGATGTGGAGTGCGTTATAATGGAAGTTATAAAAGAATTTTGGTTTGAATGGTATCCAGTTGTATTAGCGGTTGGTGGAACAATATTAACAGTTGGCGGTATTATACTTACAGTTTATTTAAAGGCTAAACCTATCTATGATAATTTTAAACAAAAACTAGATGATATTAAAAATAAAGTTATTGATACGGATAAAGAAGATATTGCTAATCAATTAAAATCAATAGATATACAAAATAAGATTACAGATTTAGAAGAAAAGATTGCGAACCCTTTAACAAGTGATAAAGCAAGAGTATCTTATACAACTCAATTAACCTTATTAGTTAAAATCCAAACTCAACTAGATGCAGGATTAGTTACAGTAGAGGAAAAGATAAACACATTTTAATGAGTAAAATATTTAAAATATTAGGATTTATTGTTGGATGGTTTGCACCATTCGTTGTAATATATATAAATCACGTTGTAGTAGTTGATGGATATGATGTTGATATGTTTGGGTTGATACTCGTATTAGCGTTATTGGTTGGAATGATTAAATGGGTTGATAAGAAAGTTGAATTAATGGAGATACATAATAGTAGTAAAATATTTGTATTATGTTGGAAACAAGGTAAAAAGATATTACTTGCCATTGGATTAACTTGGATTTTATTCACAGTTGAAAACAATCTACCTAAACTACAATTAACAGCATTACTAATCACATTATGTTTCGTTGGAGGATTTGTTTTAACATTATTAGGGAATATAAAAAAAGAGGACACTACAATTAAGTAGTATCCTTTTTTCTATTAATAATTAATCTTCTTCTAACTTTCTTAACTCATTTTCTTTATACCATTTACCTTTACTTGCTAATTGATATTCATTCCCTTTTCTAATTGAAAATATAGTTTTAGTTTGATTAGTTCTTACATTCTTAACTTTATCTCCAATGTAGATTAAGTTATTATATTGTTCATTCTTAATTTCTTCTCTATTTAATAAAGTTTGTAAATCATTTTTATGTTTAGTTATTCCTTCTAAATCTAATACTAATGCTTTAATATGATTATTCCTAACACCCAATTCTTCAATTTGAATATCACACGATAAATCTAAACTTCCATAATCCATATGAGATAGTCTTAATTTAACGCCTAACACGATTATATAGATAATTAGTAAAAGTATTAACGGTAATTGAATAAATGCGTAAGACTCCGTGTTTTCAATGAATGGTGCGAATATATCTATTGCATTGATTATCACATACGATAATGCGAATAGTAATATGAATAATCCTGACTGTTTTAATATGAATAATGTTATATTTTTAACTGTTTTCATTTGTTTCCTCCTCTATATCAAACAACCCTATTTCTACTATTATATTTTCATTTTGATATTGAGTTTCTACAAATTGGACTGTTTCGTTAT
>WTBJ01000054.1 GCA_013139135.1 Mycoplasmataceae bacterium
ATTTGTTGCTGTACCTAAATGTGTTCTTGCATCCGCTAACGATGATATTACAGAACCACCTGATGTATCTTCTTTATAAACGTAAACTACTGTTGCAGAAACATCACCATCATAATCATCTGTTGCACTAACTAGATTTGTAACAGGAGTCCAAGTAGGTGCATCCGCTATTGCTAAATTATCAGTTGTACTTGTTAATGTAATTACTGGTATAGTTGTATCAACGATTGTAAACGTAATTGCTAATGGGTCACTTTCGTTTCCACTTGCATCTGTTACTGTAAATATAATATCAAATGTACCAACAGTATCCATATCTTCTGCGTTATCATTAGCAACTAATAAGTAACCAGTAGAACTGTCACCATCACTAATTGTTACAAATGTACTTGTGTTACTTTCAGTTACATACTCTGGCGCACTTGCTCCAAATTCGTATGAAACTGTACCACTAGCATCTGCTAATTCTGGAATATCATTATAGTATGTATAAACTAAATGAGTTGAACTAACTGCAGTAGTAGTTATTGTAGCCTTTAATACTCCTTTGTTATCTTGTAGGTCTGTCATAAATGTTCCTGCATTTCTTAACCCTACATTTTTTGCGAAAAATCTTTCAGCCATAGTTATCTTTCCTTTCTATTGAATAGTTTTTTCTTTTTAGGTTTCTCAATATGCGATATATCAGTATTGTTTGTTTGTTCAATTTTTTCTTCTATATCGGCATCTTTATTATCTTGAAGTTTTTGTTCTTTTAATACTTCTTCTTCTTTTTCTTTTTTTATGTTTTCAATCATATTTTCAATTTGTCTATTACTCTTATCTTTAAATACCATTTCTAACATAGTTTTTAAATCTATTGCTCCATTTTGTTTTAATGTAGTAACTATTGTAACAACATTATTCATATTGCTTAATCCTGCTTTATTAAACTTTATTGTAACTTCTTCATCTTTAAAGTTATAAAAGTCTAATACACAATCAAGCATACTATCTAAACAATTTTTAGTAAATGCTTGTTGTCCTTCTGCAAATAATGTAGTTGTATCTTCATCGCTACTTATTTCTCTAGCAGTAGGTTTCTCACTATTTGGAACTATTGCACTTGATAATGTTCTATCATCTACACTAAATACCATAGCCAATGTTTGTAATAAATTATTTCTAACTTGTATCCATTGGTCTGCTCTTGTATCAGGTTGCCATATTACCGGTTTGTTATCTTCTGGATTAGTATAAGGTATTCTTGTAATAATTTTACTACCCCAACCAGAATAAGCATTACCACCAAAGTATGGGTCTCCTTGATTTTGTGGAGTTTGCATATGTTGTGGTGCTATAATTTTATCTTGCGCAGCATATAAATTTGTTCCTAATGAACTAAAGTAATAATCATACATCATAAGAACGTGAATAGCGTTACTTAATAAACTTTCTCCACCAGACATAGCAGGTAGGAATGAAACTTTCTCACTTGATTTATCTAAATATATACCTAAATCTTTAAGTGGTAAATCTTCCCATTCACCTAATTTTGTATTAGGATAATCTTTCATAAATTTATGTGATACATCTCTAGGTAATCTTTCAAAAGGTATTGTTTCTGGTGTTATATCAACTTGTTTATTAGTTACTAATGCACCATTCATTCTTTTAATAGATATTCTAATTTGAGGTTTACCACTATCACTATATTTTCTATCTTCTAAAACATAATAATTTTCTTGTCCATCATCATTCTCGTGTCTAGTCATTTTAGTATAGTTATAAATTAAAGATGTAAAATCAGTTATTCTTCCAGTGAAATCAGTTGACATAAAGTAATTATCTTTTCTAACAATATCAGGAACTAACTCTCCATTTATGTTATTAAGTTTAATTACACTATCTCCACCAACGAAAGCCCACTCTTTTAATTGAACTACTTTGGTATCTAAACTGTTTATTTTACTCCAATGTTCTACAAACTCTAATGAATTAAGTTCTTTACCTTTAATCTTTATTGTAGAAGTGTCTTTTACACCATCATCATTAAACATCAATTTATTTCCTATTGTTACTTTGGCTAATTTATGTAATGTTGTATATGCTAATCTTGTACTAAACATTCCTGAACTTGTATTATGGAAATAAGGTACAAATCCATCATACCATTGAAAGTATTGTTTTATGAATCTTTGGTAATATTCCTTATATGGATATGGAACTAAAGCATAAAACCTTTCGTTATTTACCCAACTATAAGTGTAAAAAGTATTAAAAGCACTAAAATCACCTATTGGTTTTGTACTATCAAAAGCCTCACTCATTATTCATCATCTCCATTTCTCTCGTAATAATCTTGTTTTTTAGGGAAGTATAAAGCATTTGGATTCTTAAAATAAAATGCTGTGGAATAAGTTAAAGCATCCGTTACATCATTTGGAATACTATCATCAAATCCTTTTCCCTTTTCATCCCATATAACACTTTCTAATTGTGTTACTAATGGATGAAATAAATATTCTTTTCTGTTAGTCATATAATTATATATTCCACCATCATCTAAAATATATAAAGTGTTTCTACTAAAAGCATTTTGCATTATATGTGCCATTTGTATGACATTCTTTTGTGAATATGAAGTACACACATATCTTGCTGGTAATCTATTTGCACAAACTAATCTTAAATCCGCACTTGCTGAATCAAATATCATTTCTATTCTTTGATTATAATATATTCCCCATCTATCGTGAAACGCATATAACCATCTTTCAACATAAGGAAATAACATATCATTTGATAACGCACCATTCTTTTCTGGGTCTTGATAGAAATAATCTAACACTATCCCTTGTCCGTTATTTAATATAATAGTTGGTACAAAGGCTGTTTTATCTCTTGTAGTTGCACCATCAACACCTATTAATACACTATGTATCCCTAATTCTTTAATTAGTTTTCTAACTTGTTTCTCTTTTAATAAGTGAAAATCACGATTAAATGTGTGATA
>WTBJ01000010.1 GCA_013139135.1 Mycoplasmataceae bacterium
TTGAAATGACAAAGGTACTTGAAACATATGATGTAGAAGAAGTTGCTTTTCCATTGCTTTTTCCAGAGTCATTGTTAAAAAAAGAAAAAGATCATGTTAGCGGCTTTGCTCCGGAAGTTTTATTAATTGAGAGAATTGGGCATAAAAAATTTAAAGACCCTTTAGTAATTCGTCCAACTTCAGAAACACTTTTTGGAGTTTATTTTAAACAAACCTTAAATTCATATAAACAACTACCGGTAAAATTAAATCAATGAGTAAATATTTTACGTTGGGAAAATAACACAAGACCATTTTTAAGAAATTCTGAATTTTATTGACAAGAGGGTCATACCATTCATGGTGAAATTACAGAAGCAAAAGATTTTAGCTTAAAGATTATTTCATTTTACAAACAATTTGTTAACGAGATGTTATTATTACCAGTAATTTATGGTGAAAAAACATCGAGCGAAAGATTTGCTGGCGCAATTAATACTTATACAATTGAGACTGTTTTAAAAGATGGGCAAGCTCTGCAATCTGGAACTTCACATTATTTAGGAAATAATTTTACGAAAGCATTTGATGTTAGAGTTCTTGGAAAAAATAATCAGATGTTTAATCCTTATCAAACATCTTGAGGCATTTCAACCCGCCTAATTGGCGCTTTGATTATGACTCATTCCGATAATAAGGGATTAATTTTACCATCAAAAATTAGCCCCTATCATTTTGTTATTTTAACAGTTAATGCAGATAAAAACCCTCAAGTTAAAAAACTTGCTACCGAGCTTAAAATCAAATTTAGTAAATTTAGAAGTAAAATAGATGATAGTGATAAAGGGATTGGGTTTAAGGCGCAAGAATGAGAAACCAAGGGAATTCCGATTAGAATTGAAATTGGCCCAAAAGATTTAATTAAGAAGCAAGTAACGATTATAATTAGAACAGATGATAAAAAACAATTTGTTTTAATTTCAAAACTTAATGAAAAGTTTATTGAGAATTTATTAACGACAAATGATCAAAAAATTTATCAAGAAGCAAAAAAACTAAAGGAACAAAAAATTAAGGAAGTGACAAACATCGAGGATTTAATTGATGTTGTTGATAATGGTTTTTTTGCAAAAGGCTACTGAATAGAAGATAGTCAATTCGAGAAAAAACTAAAGACAAAGAATGGAATTACAGTTCGTTGTTTGGTTGAGCAAAAAAACGAAGGAACTTGTCTTTCAACAGGCAAGAAAACACTAACTATTGCTTATTTTGCAAGAGCGTATTAAGTATGATTAAAGGAAAAGTTATTTTTTCATCTGGGGGAAACTACAAGGTTTTAGCAGTTGATAATGAAATTTATAATGCGAAACCTTCAGGTATATTTCGTAAAGATAAAATAAAAATTCTTGTTGGTGATAATATTGAGTTAGAAGTAAATCAAAATAAAGTTGGTTTAAAAGAATTAAATGTAATTAGAACCTTAGAACCACGAACAAATATTTTTGTTCGCCCTAATGTAACCAACATTGATTTGGCAATTATTGTAACTTCAATTAATGAACCAAATTTGGCTGATTATTTATTAGATAAACTAATTACTCAATTTAATTTAAGATGCGTTACATCAATATTAATCTTTACTAAGGCTGATCTTGGAATCTCAAAAGAAAACGAACAAAAGATTAAAGAATATCAAGATTCGGGATTTAAAACACTTATTTCTTCCAATGGAATAAATCCTCAAGATTTAAAACAACTTGAAAAATGGACGAGAAACAAGGTTTCTGTATTAACCGGTCAAACCGGAGTGGGGAAATCAACGTTTATTAATCGTTTATCACCTCATTTTAATATTAAGACTGCGGCTATCTCGATTAGATTAGGTCGTGGAAAACATACAACAAGACATTTAGAAATTTTTACTTGCTTTACAAGTTCATATTTTATAGATACTCCTGGGTTTTCTTCTTTCAATGTTGAAGACATTTCAAGAGAACTATTAGCTTGAAATTTTCTTGATTTTGAAAAATATGCACCAAAATGCAAATATACAAATTGTTCACACATTAATGAACAAGGCTGTGAGATTTTAAAACAATTAGATTCAGAAACAATTTCAATCCGAAAATACAAAAATTATCTAAAATTACGAAAAGAAATTTTGAAAAAATAAAATAACTACCACTTATTTTTAATCATTATCATTTATAAAATAATTGTAAAAAAGTATAATTTTGTTAAGGGATGTAGCAACACAAAATATAACAATTACATTAGTGAATAATTTATTTTAAATTCACTATTGCGGTTTAATTTACGTTGCTTTTAATGAAAGGAAAATACTTTACTAAAATGAAAACACTAAATGAGTTTTCTAAAATTGCCCAAGATTTAGAAGAGGGAATTTCCGAAGCTATAGCTCAAAACAACAACAAAATACAAAAAACAGAATCTGAATTTAATAATTTGGAATCAACAATAAACGATCAAATCAATGAATATTCTGAACAGAACGAATTTATTGATGAAGAGATCAGAGAATTGAAAGACAACGCAGAGATCGAAGAAGTAATTCTTGAAAATAAAATCGATAAAAAATTTGATGAAAAAAAACTAATTGATGATGAAATCGAAGAATTAGAATATGAAGCAGAGATCGAAGAAGTAATTCTCGAAAATGAAATCGATAAAAAAATTGATGAAAAAATAATAATTGATGAAGACATTAAAGAATTAATTCTTGAAAACGAAATTAGTCAAGAAATTAATGAACAAAAATTAATTGATGAAGAACAAGATTACAAAGTCATTATTGACGCAATCATTGTTGAAGAAATTCCATTTGATCAAAATACGGAAGCAAACAATAATTCATCAAATGAAAATGACGTTCCATTTAAAGATGAAGTATTTGATGAAGTCATCATTGAACCAATTCTTGAAGAACAAATAAAGAAAATCGTTTCCGACCTTTTAGAAGATGAAATTAGAACAAGCAATGAACAAAAAAAAGCAATTTTTAATGACAAACCTGAATTTAAAAATATTTTTTTTAATGAGGACACAACTCCTGAAACATCAGATGATGACAACAATGATGAATTTAACAAATAAATCATAATGAAACAAGAAATGACAATATCAAAAAAGATTCTTTGAGTCTTTTTACTAATTACAGGAATTTTATTTATTCATTGGCTTGTTTTATGAATCTATCATTCTATTGCAAATTACTTTAAAATAGAAAACAAAATTTATAATCCTTATAAATCGCTAAATTAATTAGTCTTTAATATTAAAAAAACATCTATTTATAGATGTTTTTTTAATATTAAAGACATAAGATTATAAATTCTTGTATTTTTAAATTTACTTTATAATTAATTCACTATGGCGAAATTGACTTTAATTAGATACTTAGAGCAGCTTGGCCAAGTTTTACTATGAAGAAAAAAGAATTTGATTTGCGAGCGAAATACATCCCGACCGGAGATCAACCATCAGCAATCAAACAATTAAATAATAATTTAAAACATCATCGTTTTAATGTTTTGCTTGGTGCAACCGGAACTGGTAAGACATTCACTGTTGCAAACATTATTCAAAAACAAAATGTCCCAACCTTAATTATTGCTCCAAATAAGACATTGGCTAATCAACTTTATTTAGAATTAAAGGGTTTTTTCCCCAACAATCGTGTTGAATATTATATTTCAAATTTTGATTTTTATCAACCAGAAGCATATAAACCAAAAACTGATACTTATATTGATAAACAATCAATTCAAAATTGACAAATTGAAATGATGAGAATGTCATCACTAGCATCATTGACTTCGCGAACTGATGTTATTGTTGTTGCTTCGGTTGCATCAATTTATGGTCTTACTGATCCAGCTGAGTTTTCAACTCACAATCTAAATATTGTTGTAAATGATAAACTAAATCGAAATGAGTTTCTTGGTAATCTAGTTAAAATAGGTTATAAACGATCGCTGGAATTAAAACCCGGAACTTTTGTTGCGAATGGAGATTTAATTGAAATCGCTCCCTCTTGATCTGATCAATTTAATTTGAGAATTGAACTTTTTGGTGATGTAATTGAGATGATTAGTGAAATTGATTCACTAAATAAAACAAAATTAAAAACATATCATCGTTATGTCTTGGCTCCAGCTAATCCAAATGTAGTTTCAAATAATATAATGGCAAAAGCTATTGTTGAGATAAAAAAGGATTTGAAAAAACGGATTGATTATTTTGAACAAAATAATTTACTAATTGAACGACAAAGAATTGAGCAACGTGTTAATTTTGACTTAGAACAATTACAAGAATATGGTTATACTTCAGGAATTGAAAACTACTCTTGATATTTTGGAAAAAGAGGAAGAGGAGCTCCCCCTTATACTTTGTTTGATTTTTTTCCTAAAGATTATTTATTAATAATTGATGAATCACATTTAACGATTCCTCAAATTAGAGGTATGTATGCCGGAGATAGAGCAAGAAAAGAAACGCTTGTAAATTATGGTTTTAGACTTCCGACAGCATTGGATAATCGACCCCTTAACTTTATTGAATATGAAAAGAAAGTTAATAAGGTAATCTTTGTTTCAGCAACTCCGGCAGATTATGAATTTGACAAAGCTAAAAAAGCAATTGCAGAACAAATTATTCGTCCAACAGGTCTTTTAGATCCAATCATTGAAGTACGAACAGAAAAAAATCAAATTGAAAGTATTATTGAAGAAATTCAAAAACGAAAAAAAATTAATGAACGAGTTTTTATTAATACAACAACTAAAAAACTAGCGGAAGATATTGCTGCTTATATTTCTGAAAAAGGATTATCAGTTGCTTATATGCATTCCGATTTAAAAACTTTTGAACGAACTGAAGTTATTCGTAAACTACGTGTTGGAATGTACGATGCTATTGTTGGAATAAACTTATTAAGAGAAGGTCTAGATGTTCCTGAGGTTTCTTTTCTTGCAATATTAGATGCTGACAAATCAGGATTTTTGAGAAATGCCCGATCACTCATTCAAATGATTGGTCGAGTCGCAAGAAACCAAAATGGTTTGGTCGCAATGTATGCAAATACTGTTTCTTCAGGGATGAAAGAGGCAATTGAAGAAACTAAAAGAAGACGCGAATTACAAATTGAGTATAATAAAATCCATCACATAATACCAAAAACAATAGTTAAACCAATTCCCAACCCGCTTATTGAGGAGTTTGAACAACGCCATGAAATTAAACTTTCAACGTTGAAAAAAAGTGAAAAAATTAAGCAATTTGAAATTGATATGTCTAAGGCCGCCAAGGCATATGATTTCGAAACAGCAATTAAATTAAGAGATTTAATTACAGAATTAAAAGGAATGTAGAAAATGGAAAAAAACAAATATATAAAAATAAAAAATGCAAAAGAAAATAATTTGAAAAATATTTCGATTGAAATTCCAAAGGAAAAACTAATAGTAATTACTGGAGTTTCTGGCTCTGGCAAATCTTCATTAGCTTTTGATGTTTTATATAGTGAAGGTAGAAGAAGATATGTTGATTCACTTTCAAATTATGCAAGACAATTTCTTGGCGGAACATCAAAACCAGATGTTGAATCAATTGAGGGACTATCTCCTGCAATTGCCATTGATCAAAAAACAACATCAAATAATCCGCGTTCTACTGTTGGAACAACAACAGAAATTTATGATTTTTATCGACTTTTATATTCAAGAATTGGTCGGCCATTTTGTCCAGTGCATAATATTGAAATAACTTCACAATCAATTACACAAATTGTTAATAAGGTCATGGAGCGCCCAAAAGAAAGTTGAATTCAAATCATGTCTCCCGTGATTATTGATGAAAAAGGAACTCATCACGAATTACTAGAAAAATTAAAAAAAGAATCATTTATTCGAGTAAAAATTGATGGAAAAGTCATTAAATTAGATAGTGAAATTATTCTAAGTAGAACCAAAAAACATAATATTTCAATTATTATTGATCGAGTTGAAATAAACGATACAAATCGATCGCGAATATTTGAAGGAATTCAAATCGCTTCAGAACATAGTGATGGAATTGTTATTGTTGCAGATCCAAATACTGATTATAATGAATTGTTTTCAAGAAACTTTGCTTGTCCGCATGGTGATTTTTCGCTACCAAAAATAGAACCAAGAATGTTTTCATTCAACTCACCACAAGGTGCTTGTGATACTTGTAAGGGACTTGGTTTTATTGAAAAACCGTTATGAGACAAAATGGTTTTTGAAGAAAAATCAATCATTGATGGAGGGTTGAAATTTTTTGGTGAAAAAATGTCTGGAATGGATTGACAAGAACTAATGATTCTTTTAAAACATTATCAAATCCCTTTAGATAAAGCACTTAAAAATTTTACTGATGATCAAAAAAATATTTTAATTAATGGTTCTGATGAACCAATTAAATATACTTTACAAGGTAAAACCATTGTAAATACTAAAATAAATTATATTGAAGGAATTGGAACAAAAATTAATCGAAGATATTTATCAACTGATTCAGATTTTGCTCGTACTTATTATAAAAAATTTCTTGGTGAATCTGTTTGTACATCTTGTTTAGGGAAGAGATTAAATGTTCCTGCTTTGTCTGTTAAGATTAACGAGTTAAATATTTATGAATTATCAATTTTTTCAATTGAAAATGCGTATATATGATTTCAACAAATTAAATTAACGGGGCAGGAAAAAGAAATTTCAAAACTAGTAATCGATGAAATAATGGCTCGTTTTGAATTTCTAATTAATGTTGGACTTGGGTATTTAACTTTAAATAGAATCGCTCGAACTTTATCCGGTGGCGAATCGCAACGAATTAGATTGGCTTCACAACTTGGTTCTAAATTAACTGGTGTAATATATGTTCTTGATGAACCTTCAATCGGTCTTCATCAACGTGATAATGCAAAATTAATTCGTTCATTAAAAGGGATTAGAGATTTAGGAAATACTGTTGTAGTTGTCGAACATGATGAAGAAACAATGATGGAATCTGATTATATTATTGATATTGGTCCATTGGCGGGAGATCAGGGTGGTGAAATCGTTGCACATGGCGTTCCAAAAGAATTACTTTATAGCAATGGTTTAACTGGTAAATTTCTGTCCGGAAGAGATAAAATTGAAGTTCCGAAAAAAAGAAGAGGGGGTAATGGAAAGGTATTACAAATTGCTGGTGCTCGAGCTAACAATTTAAAAAACCTAACAATAAGTATCCCGTTAAATACTTTTGTGGCGGTTACTGGAGTTTCTGGTTCTGGTAAATCAACTTTAATTAATGAAATTCTTTATAAAAAACTCCATAATCAAATCACTAAAGGGGATAAGTTTGAAAAAGTTGGTGAACATGACGCAATTAATGGTCATGAACACATTGATAAGATTGTTAATGTTTCACAATCTCCAATCGGAAGAACCCCACGATCAAACCCAGCAACTTACACTGGTGTTTTTGACAACATTAGAGACGTCTTTGCTTTAACTAGAGATGCCCAAATTAGGGGTTATAAAAAGGGAAGGTTTTCCTTCAATGTAAAAGATGGTCGTTGTGATAAATGTAACGGCGATGGAACAATTAAAATTTCAATGCACTTCTTGCCAGACGTTTATGTAACTTGTTCATTATGTGATGGTAAAAGATATAATGAAGAAACATTACAAATTAAATATAGGGGAAAAAATATTGCTGATATTTTGGCAATGTCAGTCAATGAAGCTCATCAGTTTTTTATTAATTTGCCAAAGATTAAAAACAATCTTCAATATTTGATTGATGTTGGACTGGGATATATCTCTTTAGGTCATCCATCAACTTTAATTTCTGGCGGAGAAGCGCAAAGAATTAAACTTGCCACATATTTACAAAAAAGACCAACAGGAAAAACATTATATATTTTAGATGAACCAACAACAGGTTTACACAATTATGATATTAAGAAACTACTATTGGTTTTAAATCGAATTGTTGATAATGGAGATTCAGTAATAGTTATTGAACATAATTTAGATGTGATAAAAACAGCAGATTATATTATTGATCTAGGTCCTGAAGGTGGAGAACATGGCGGGGAAATTATTGCCGCTGGTCGACCCGAAGCTATTGTTGGGGTCAAGGGTTCAGCGACAGCACCCTTTTTAAAAAAAGTTTTAAAAAGAGATATTCAACAATAACTAATCCCAACGATAATCAAGAATTTGGGCATAGACATCTTTATTTTTTAGAAATTTAAAATAATTGTCTTTATCAACTTGATTGTAATTATTTATTTCATCCCTTAATCTTCATTGTCAAATTATATATTTAAGTTTGAATTGATCTAATAAGTCTTTATCTTGTAAATATAATTTGTCTCAAATTGAAATATACTTGCAAATTTCACGAATCTCATTAATTTTATTAGGAGTTAAATTATTATAAACCTCCGGTTTGTAAATTATGTATCCTAAATTAAAACCCGATTTTAATTCATGTAATTTTTTTATTGAGGAAAAATTGGACGATGTTAAAATTATTTTGTTTTTATTGTTAATGAAGTATTTATTAAGTAAATCAACAATTTTGATTTCAATATGTTTATATTCACAAACATCTGTTTTAACTTCGATATTAATAACTTTAAATTTATCTGAGTATTTATCTAAAAATGTTTCCAAAGTTAAAATAGTGCTTTTATCAAAATAATCATGTTGATATTCCTTATTTAAAATAATTGTTTTGCAACTAAATTTAGAAACAATATTTACGCTTTGCAACTTTTCTAGTGTAGTGTATTTAATTTCTAAACCAGTATCTGAAGTTCTAATTGTATTTTCATCATGAATAATAACTAGATGTCCATCTTTTGTTAAATGAATATCTATTTCAACTCCATCAAAGTTATTTTCAATTGCTTTATCAAAAGCGATTGATGTATTTTCGGGATATAACGAACTATATCCTCGATGACCAATAATATATTGATTTACTATTTTTTCTTTCATTAAAAATGTTCCCTCCTTGAAATTGTTTCTTACTGAAACTATTCATTATTTTTTATTACATAAATGTTATTACAAAGAAAGATAAATTAAATATTTTTATTGACACCTTTTCTTTTTATCTCGCTTTTGCAATTAAGTATTTTTACAATATTTATATTATTTTTAATTCAATTTTCAAAATAGAAACGAACAATTTTATAAATATGTTATGATACACATTAATTGAAAAATAATTCAGTCTAATAATTAGTGTAATCGTTAGTTTTTGATAATTTTAAATAATTAAAAACATTTTTCAATTAATGTGTATAAATTAAGTGAAAAAGAATAAAAAGCTATTCCTTCTTTCATTGGTAAAATAAGAAAATGAATACAAAAATAAAACTTTGATTCAACAAACCAATCGCTAAAAAAGTTTTAGTAATTTTATCCTTAATTTTTTTAGCATTTCTAATCATTGCTCCTATCACTCTAATTTTTACAACTAACAATTTTAATCAAATTTATGCTTATAATCGTGACACTAATTCAGGAACTTATGAGGCCTTTAATGAAAAAGTATTAGATGCCGATGGTTATCAAGAAGAAAATAATTTAGATAAATCTCCTAAAAATTCATATAACGTCATGGAAGTTTCATCAAATGACCGAATGATTAGTAATGTTTCAAGAAACAAAAATACCATTGGTTATGTTTCTATTGGAACTATTGGATCATTCGATGAAGATGGAATATTTATCAAGGATGAACAATATAGTGATTTCGATGTTTTAAATTTCTCAACAACAACCAACGAGAATGGTGTTGACATTGTTATTGAACCAACGTATGAAAACATTATTGATGAAACTTATGAACCAACAAGATCATTTAACGAATTTTTTAGAGTGCCAAATCCTAATTCTTCAAAACGAACTGATGAATCAGAAATTTTACTTTTAACTCCTCAAGAATCTACCGATGCATCAAATAGTTATTGAAACACAAGTGAGGTTGATGGAGATATTTTAATATCTTTATCAAATGAAGAGAAGCTTTCATTTGCTTATTATGAATGAATTTTATATTCTCAAACTGCAGCCGATATTATTAAAGAAGAAGGGGAAATCATTCAACAAGATAGACCTAATCTTTTAGAACCTAATGAAGCAAAAGTAGCTGGTAATCAACTTTATGAAATTCTTTATGGAATTCCATTGAATCTAAGTGAATTAACTCCAGATGATCATGAAGTTATAAATATTGAACAAGTCGGTTCAACATCAGTTCAATCGTTAATTACAACTTTTGAAGCAACCCTAAATCCTAAATTAGATCCCTATAATATAAAAATCACTCATAATCAATCAGGATCTGGAAGTGCTTCCTCATTGGGGGCTCCTGCCGGTTCAACTAATCCTTAT
>WTBJ01000030.1 GCA_013139135.1 Mycoplasmataceae bacterium
TGTGGTACTGTATTGTATCCAATATTGTTATTTGAATCAATAACAAGACTATTTATAATTGGTGTTAATGCACCAGATATCGAATTTGATATAATTAATGAGTCATTTATTTTATCGTTATACAAACCAGAATAACGAACACCATCAGATTCAAATAAATATAAATATTCATTGCTAATTATTCCATTTGATGTAAATACACTATTATTTGTTAATGATGATGATGAAATATCGATATTGTTACCGTTGATATTATTTGTAATAATTGAACCGGTTGATATATTATTACTATTATTAATATTGTCAGAATTGATAGTAGATACATTAATAATACTGGGTAATGTAATATCACTATTAATTGTAATACTATCAGCTATTATATTAGTTGAATATATGTTATTTGTATATATATTGTTAAATGGTGATAATGTTGTACCAATATCATATATGTCTGGTTGATTAGCTTCTATATTACCATAAATCGAAAGTTTACCATCATCAGTTATATTAAGTTTATTTACATCATCTTTTTGAATTGCAAAATTATTACTATTTGTATCTAACGACCACCCATTTTCAAATCCAAAAATTGGGGTGTTATTAATAATTTGATCGTTATGAATTTCAAATACTTCATTGTTATTTATAATAAATATGATTTCACTATCGGCAGCAGACACATGACTCGAAAAATCATATACATTTTGATTATCTAATGTTTTGTAGTTAAGCATTATATATATAAAAAAATATTTTTATATTTATATTTTATTATGTAATAAAAGCACTACCAAAACCAGTTAGAGCACCTGAAATAGCACCTATAGGACCCAAAGCACTACCAGTCAAACCACCGATACCGGCTTGAATAACAGCCTCAGCTATATGATCTTTAATTTCCTGTTTTGCTTCAATATATAAATCTTCGATTACACCGACAGTTTCATGTAATACATCTCTTCCAATTTTTTCACCTTCACGTAATACATCACTTGCAATTTTTTCTCCCTCATGTAATACATCTTTTCCAATTTTTTCTATCCCCTTACCAACCGATGATATATCGTCTTCAATTTCTTTACCAATTTTTCGAGTAATATGTTTCAAATCGTCAAATATTCCCATATTTATATATAGTAATATATATAAAAAATATATATATATTATTATTCAAAATTAAATCCCAATTTTTTTGCTTCATAGTCAATAAATGCAAAATTGAATTTATCTTCGGTTGCTTCACAAATATAATTATTTAGTTCAATAATTTTTTCTTTTTGATCTTTTCTTGTATCACATCGAAATTTCAATCGGTTGAAAATCTCTTCCACTTGATCAGGAGGTATAATATCGAACAATAACACATATTCAACTAAATTTCGAATGCATCTTGGAATATTAACATATTGATGAACTAAAAACATCATTGATGATTTGGCGTGCCTGTGTCTAACTAATGAATTGTACAAAACACCAGACCCAAATTTGTTATAAACGTTTGTGTTACCCGAAAGGTCATCAAAAATAAATAGAGTATGAACCTCCTTATTATCATCGATACATTGTATATTACATTCTTTTTTAAATTTTTCCATTTCTGATGACATTTTTATTTTTGGTTTATTGTTGTAATTTTCAACACCCAATATCATTTTTTCGAATCGATCAGAAAATTCTTTTAAATCAAATTCTTTCATAAATTCTATATTTTTAATTTGTATCTTTTTGAATTTTGGATCACATTTTACACTTGGTGAGTAAATAACACAATTAGTAAACACATCCTTATAATGGTTTGCAATATTTATAGCTGTATTCGATTTACCCTGTTTTGGACTACCTACAATTATAGTTGTGAAATGTGGTTTGAATGGTTCATTAACTTTAAATTTAACACTTTTAGACTTATCAAGGTTTTTTATTACTAAAGCCATATATATTAATAATTAAAAAAATAAAATTATAATATATATATATATATGACAGAAGACAAACCAATTGATGAGACTCATCAAGTCGATAATGAGACTGAAAATGATACTTCTGCAGAAGCAAAGAAAATCGATATTGTTATACCTAAAAAAAAAATGACAAGAATAGAAGCATTACGTGATCCTGAAAATCGTAAAAAAGCTCAAATTACAAGAGCTAAAAATTTGGCAGAGAAAAAACGATTAGCTGCTGAAAATAAGGAAAAAGTTACTAGATTAGAGAATGATCTTAATATGAGTTCATTACATAAATTTATTGCTAGAACCGAATCTTTCATGGTTGATACCGAAAAATTATATAAACTCAAACTAGATAAAAAGGATTTAAAAAAAAAATTAAAGGATGAGGAAGACACATCAGTCATACCTAAACCAGTTATCGAAACACCTAAACCAGTTATCGAAACACCTAAACCGGTTATCGAAAAATTTACTGTTATTGAACCACCAAAATATCAAAATAAATACTCGCATTTATATGGATTTTAAAAAAAAATATTTTTTTTTGTTTTATGTGATAAGTTGTGTGTTGATTTGTCTACCCAATTTAACCTTACCTAGATATGTAATACATACAAAATCGGTCATTGCTACAGCAATACCTGAAGTAAAATTTTTAGTTAAACTCATTTGACGACAATCGATACCAGAAATGATACTATCATAAGGATTCGGGTCCAAACTGATACCGATTAACGATCGTTTACTAGTACTAGTTAACCAATTGTAAGCTCCTTCTGTTGAATAATTCGAAATAGATAACAAGCCACCCTTCAATCCCAAGGCCACGAGCAAATTTTGGTTAGCTTGAGCACCACTCGCATGTGTTTCGATAGGGCTAGCCGGGTGATTTTGGCCTAATACGTTGCATACAGTGTCAATCAAATAAGCAGTAGCTCCTGGAATGAACGAATAAGCATCGGATGTATCACTATTTTGACTTGACGATAAAACCATACCAGAATATATAGCTGTTCCCATTTTGTACGGAGTAGTGATATTGTGTGTAATATGTGAAGTTCCACTGGGGATAGTAAAACTATATACATTTTTGCCTGATAAATTAAGAGCTAGTTTATCTGCCTCCCATAATTGTTTATAGATGTCGTCAATATCCTGATCAAATGAAATAATATTACCAGTGATTTTCATCGTCAATGTATAAGCTGGTGCACCAGTTGTATCGAAATTAGCAATTTGAGCCAAATTGTTTAATACAAAATTGATTTTCACTTTTGCATATTGTAATGGAATATAACTATTTTCGGTGAAAATTCCAATAAATTCAGTTAAATTGATAACCTTTTTAAGAGTTCGAAGAGTAGAAGTAACAGTTGCTGTATCGTCGATACCCTCGCATGATTTTCCGATGGTTTTGTTGTAATCGGCCGTTTTAGTGACTGATCTGATTCCTGAAATATATGCCGAAGCATTATTGATTGGTTCGATGTTGTTGTCATTAACACTTGTGTTAACTTGTGAAAATTGACAAATAC
>WTBJ01000044.1 GCA_013139135.1 Mycoplasmataceae bacterium
ATTGGACTAATGAATATTATCGTATAAATGAGGGGTTAGATAGGTGGCTATGTTTACATACTTCCTATAAGAATATAGCGAAAGTATTAACTAGAACCGATTTAGAGGCTATAAGATTAGAAAAAGAAATCAACCCTAGTAATTATAGATATTTATATTTAGGGGAAACAGACGGGCTCTTTAGCGGTGTGTATCACACATTCAATAGAGATATTCATTTATTGAGAGAAAAGAAAATAAGAGAGTTAATTAAATCAATAGGGATATTTAGTTTACTTATTGGTGTAGATGGTGCAACTACTAGAGATAAAACAGCATTTGTTCCAACTATTATATTAAATAACGGGCAAGGGATAATATTAGATTACTTCTATCACGACCCCGAAAAGAATGGTGCGTATTCAAACGATAGGCTATTTCCTTATGTAGATAGATGGATAGACTTCCTACATACTAGATGGGGAATAAATAGCCAAATGAGAGTTGAAATGATATTTGATAGTGCTAGTGCGGATTTAAGATTAGTGTGTGCACAAAGATTACCAAGTAGATTTGTATGTACCTCATATTCACAAAAGAATATAGTTCAAATGGCTCATATAATGCAAAATGCCTTTGGTAGAAATGTATTATATTTGTTAGATGAAAATGGAATATTTAACTATATAACAAATAGAAAAGAATACGGATTACACCCATTAGTTACACAATTAGAAAGTGTTATATGGGACGAAGCAGGTAAAGGATTTGATAGAATGGTTCCAAACGATGTTACTGATGCGCTAACATATTCAACGGCTTTCTATTTTAGAAATCCAAACGCATTGTATTTTCCAAAAATGCAAGATTATTATGAGAGGAGTGAAGAAGATTGAGTGAAAACTTTGATGCAACAAAACCCTTAGGCACATTTAGTGCCTTACAAACTTACCATACTTATTCGTGGATTAACAATGAAAATTTCTATGGTTTAGTTCCTTATCCTTATAGGGATTACTACTTTAGATTTATTAAAAAGTTTTTCTACTGGTATGATGGATTTGTACCTTATTTCCACAATACCCAAAGCGGTATGTTCAGTTCAAGACTGGCTTATACAATATTACATAAGTTAGCACAACAAACTGTAGGAAATAAACTAATGTTCGATGATGAGGGAGAAGCAGATAAAAACTCATATACTCATCACAATAAAACTTATAATAGTTTAGAGTGGATTGAACATTGGGCTAATGATAATATGTTAGATACTAAAATTGTTCAAGGAGAAGAATGGGCATTTGCAGGTGGCGACAGTACTATTAAATTAGATAGTAATGGAGAAGATTTAGCACCTACAATATTTAGAAAAGATACTTATTTCTTTGATACAGACTTTAAAGGTGAAATTAGTGCTTGGAGTGGTTTAATTTATACTTACTCTAAAATGACTAATCAATCAGGACAAACTCCTGAACCACAATATTATTATCTATTAGAAGATAGAAAATATAGTGATAGTGGGAAGCCACAATATAGATTATCTATTAAAAAAGGTAGTGGGAATATAGCAAATGCTAAAACAGTTGATATGAACCCTGAAACTATACCGTTTAGTAGATTATCAAGAGATATATCACACAAATTTAAAAAGGATTATCCTAATACTAAATTAGGTGAGTGGAATGACTTACCTCTAATAGATTTAGGAATATATATAATTAAAGCAAGTGAAAGTGTTTCATTCTTACCAGCAGTTAGTGGTGGAGAAAGTTTACTAAGTAATATGATACACTCACTAATGAGTTATGATTTCTATTGGAGTTCAATGTTATCTAATATGTATGTAGCAAAAGATAAACTAATTGTACCTCAACATATGCAATCACCAACTCAAAACCTAAGTAATGCTTATGGTGGAAATTACTTCAATGGGTGGGATAGTTTTATACAAACTAAAGTAGACTATACTAACCCCGAAGATAATAAACCTATTTTATTCCAACCAAGCCTTAGAGCCGACGATTGGATTAAAACTAGAAATAACATACTACAAACTATCGCTATGGACATAGGCGTTGATGAAAGAACTATATCAAGTGCTATCGTTCCACAAGCCGAGAAACCTACTGCAAGAGAGATAAGTAGTGATGAACATACAACTACATTATTTGTAGAGGCTAAACAAAAGTTATTGAAAAATACATTAGATAAAATGTTATATTGTGTATTGAATTTCTATGGATTTACCGAAGAAACAGTAACAGTTAAATTTAGTAAAGCAGGATTAACTAATCAAAATAACCTTGCTACAATATTAAGTGTATTAAAGCAAAATGATATGATAGATGACTTTACTGCTATTGAAATGTTTTTTAATGATAAAAACCATAAACAACATCAAGTAATATATGATAGAATGGTTAAAGAAAGAAAAGAAAAACAGATGATAGAAAGAGAAAACAATCAACAAGATGTAGATGAAAAGATAGAACAAATGAATAACCAAGATATTTCTCACGTAAAAAAAGAGAAAAAAGGATTATTCGGTAGAAATAGAAAGGAAGATAAATAATGGCTGAAAGATTTTTCGCAAAAAAAGCAAAAATAGATTATGTTGGAACTTTTATGACAGACCTTATAGATAATAAAGGTGTTGTAGGTTCTACGATTACAACTACACCAATCGGGCTTGGAGCACAAGCATATGTTGTATTCACATATTTAAATGATATACCAGTAGTTGCAACGGCTGGAGGGGCTACAGTTTCTTATGAATACGATAGTACAGAACCTGATTGGACTACTTTAGTAGAAGTTACTGATGGCGACCACGCTAGTGGTTATACCTTAAATGTAAATGATACAGCAGTAGATATGACTTTAGTTGGAACATTTAATGTAAGTTATGTGGCTACTGATAGTAGTGGAAACATAAGTGATACTCACACAATAGAAATTACTATAACAGATACAGTAATTCCAGTTATTACATTAACAAGTGCAACTGATGATGTTGCGGTAGCCGATGTACCTACTTGGACACCAGTAACTAATTTAGCATCTGCTACAGACGCATATGACGGAGATGTATCTTCAAGTGTAGTAATTACATTTAAAGAAGAAACATCAGGTGGTAGCGCAATAGCAAGTTTAGCATTAGCAAGAACTTATCTATTAGATACAACAGGAAATGCAGTTTATTGTATGTATAATGTAGATGACACAAGTAGTAATAGTGCAGTTGAAAAAACTTATACTGTTACATCAATAGCATAACAAATATTATTTCTCATAATTAACTTGTAGTGCATATAGTTTATAAAAGGTTCTAACGATTTTGTTAATGACAAAGTGTCTTAGATAAAAACCGCTATATGTTTAGTGAGTTATATTATGCAAAAATAAAATATCCTAAGGAGATTATTATATGAGTAAATTAAGTAAAGCGATTAAATTAGCACAAGGTTTAACTGATGAGGAAAGAGTAGAATTTGCTGATTTCTTTAAAGTTGAAGAACAAGAAGAAAAACAAGAAGTTAAAAAAGAAGTAAAAGAAGAAATAAAAAAAGAAGTAAAGCAAGAAGAAAAACAAGAAGAACAAAGTGAACTCAAAAAATTGTTTACTGCTATGAATGAAAAAATTGAAAGTTTAGAAACAAAACTTATCAAACAAACACCATTTGGCAAAAAACAAAAACAAGGTAGCGGAAAAGAAAGCACCGAATTTGATGATTTGTTCTCTGAACTCCGTTCTAAACAACGAGGGTAAAATTAAAGTTTAAAATAAAAAAGGAGAGATTATATGTCAACAAGCAATTATGGCGTTCCTATTATAGATAGTTTCGCAACGGCAAGAAAATTAGCACCAGTTATTATGAATAACATAGTACAAAAATTACAATTAAAAGATGGAACAGGTATCACTGGTAAATTCTCGCAAGATGTTTATACTGATGAAATCCGTATTATAAGACAAGTAGCATTAACACAAGAAGCAAGAACATTAGGACAAGCAACTGATGGAAAACACTTCTCGGCTCAAACAATAGAACAACCTGTATCAGCACATTATGGTATGAGAATTAGACACATTTACAATACACCTATTGATGTACCTCAATCAATGATGGATATGATACCTTTAGATTTACTAAATTCAACATCAGCAATTTTAGACCAAGCAATCGCTAAAAACGTAAATGCTTCAACTTTGGCTGAGATGTTAGCAACTGAATTAAATTATGAGTACAATAGTGGAACTCCTCTAGGGGATAGAAGCGTAGAAGTTACATTAGGAACTACTAATATAGCAGATGCAATTATTGATATGGGTGCAATCTTAGATGATGGTGACACTACTAATGGCGTAGATATTTATGCTAAAGTTGGTCGTTCATTACAAATTAGACCTAGCGTCAATAAAGAATTAAAACAAGCAGGAAACGCTGTTTATGATATTGGAAACTGGAAAGGTCAAGATATGCTTCAAGTTGGAGCAATCGACCCTGTTCATATTCCTAATCATCACGCAGATGGTTTCTTAGGAGAATTAGACCAAAACGCTGTATATCTTACATCAAATGCAATTTGGACTTTAGCAGAGGGTTATTTAGGACTTACTGCTGGAGATTTAGATGATGTTTATGGTTTATTATCTGCTTATGAGGGAACTGGTAGAGCGTTAGCGTTCACTAATAGTGTTCAAGTTATACCATCACCTCTAGGTCAAGGTGTCCGTTTATTACCATTATATAGATGGGGACATTCAAACTGGTTCAAATCTTGTATTCTATTACTTAAAACTGACTTTGTAAGTTTAGGTACTGGTTCACTTAGCGTTATAGCGCCAGGTTCAAGATAAAATAGTTTAAAAACAATTTAATAATTGTTAGTGTGCCTAACCCCTACACCTCCCAATGGGCGGTTGGGCATACAATAGAGTTATTAAAAAATAGAGAGGAGTAATGTTATGAACTTAATTACAAATACCGACACAAGTGTATTACCTTATAATGATGATTATTTGGTGTATGACTTAGATAGTCGACAATTTCTTTTAACTGTTAGTGGCGTAAAGGACTTATTAGGTTATGACTTAACCAATGATATAGGAACTATACAAGAAGCCAACTATTTTTGTTTAGAGTGTAGTGATATTATCTATGGTCATATATATTCATATTCAAACTTAAATGTAATAGAACAAAAAAGATATTCAATCGCTAAAGATGAGGATTTAAGAGAAATAATCAAACGCGCACTTTTAGCGCAAATGAGATATATGGTTAAGAGTGGTGCAAACTTATTAGGTAATATGCACGGTGTTAATATTGAAAGAGGTAAAGCACTTGATATATCTAAACTTAGAGGTAATATTATAGTAAGCGACCAATCACATAAATTACTATCTCAAAGTGGATTACTACATACTGGTTATCAATATATCTATGACTTCGAGGAAGACGGAAGTTTCTAAATGCCTATAAATCAATTTCAAATGTTTAGCGGACATTTTTATCAGGCTGAATATTTAGAGTTTGATGAAACAACTAAGAGATGGGATACATACCAACCAGTATTATTTAGATATAAACCAGCGGAGATATCAAGTCAAGGAGTAAGTGCTAGTGGAAAGACTACTACAGCAACTCAAAACATTCAAGGTAGTGTATATGGTAAAAGAGAGTTTGCTATATCAACTACTACTAATTTAAGATTTAAAAAGAAAGATAAAATAAGAATTATAAACGAAGATAAAACCTATTCTATTAAAGCAATTACAGAGGGATATGATAGTATAAACGCTATGGTTAATCTTAATTTTCCTCGTAAAAAAAGCAATAAACCACACATTTTATTCTTAGCATAATGATTACTAATAAAATGATTACCGATAGTCATAGAATAGCAAAATCTTTAGCACCAATAGA
>WTBJ01000052.1 GCA_013139135.1 Mycoplasmataceae bacterium
GAAGTTCATCATTAGAACAAAATGCTATAAACTTTTCTAGGTATACCGATGAGGTTGGTGAATTAACTAGATTAGAAATGTTAGTTTATGAGGACTTAGCAACAATAACATCAACGGCATCTCAAAAGTTATTTGGTAAATTATTACCTAATGTATTAACTACACCAGTAAATAAATTATTCGATGCTGAATTATATGTTTTAAAAGATAGAAGAAGTATATTAAAAGGTATGCTTCAAGAACAAATAGTTTCTACTGACAATAGAGTTTTAATAATTGGTAATCAACTAGCAAAAAGAAATAGACTTATAACCGATAACTCACCTACTGATTATTATGTTTATATTTATGATACAGTTAAGTTTGGAATATTAGATAATAAAGTTCCATTAGATGGTTCTACATATGGTGGGCAGTTAGTTAATTCAAGCCACATAACATTAGATACAACAAACAAAAAGATAACTTTCAGTTCGACACAATTAACCTCTAGTTTATCTAGTTGGTGTATAACTGATGAAAATAGAAACTTATTATTCGCTGTAAATCAAGATGGAATATTACTTGATACATTAACATTTGATTTTAATAACAAAAGAAGTGAAACAAATTATAATTATTAATATTATAATAAAAATAAAAGGAGAGATTTAAAAATGGCAACTACAAACATTACGAAGTTTTACATAGCATTAGATGGTACACTTGTAAAGCAAGTTAATACAAGTATTACTAGAGGTGGAGATAGTGTAAATCAAATGCAATTCATTACACCTTTTGATACATCTTTTACTATGGAACAAAACTTCCAATTAGCAAATGGGGAGATAGTTTCAAGCAAACCTTTAACTTTAAGGGGAACCGAAGAATTAGATATAGGAAGTATCTATGATGGGGAAACTTGGAATATTAAAGGGTATGATGTCGAGAGTGCAGTATTATCTACTTTAAGTAAACTCGTTGCTTCACCATTATATACGAGTGCAATAGTTAAAGAGCAAAACCCACATTATCTAGGTAGTTATGCTGATGAAACGGCTATACTGGCTATTACTGGTATGATTGATGAAGATTATGTTTTTAATCAAGATACTGATACTTCTTGGGAATATGATTTAGATACTACAACTTGGAGTGATTTATTGTTTGAAAAAACAATTTATTCATCAACTACATCAATACCTGCATCAACTATTGAATTAAGTGTTAATCCTAGTATTATATCATCAAGTGAAGAAATATCTCAATCAGCAGTTGAGTTATTAACGGCTTGGTTAAATGATGTTGAAACTGAATTAGCAAAACTAAGAACACAAGCAGATGGAAACTTTGAACCTACTAATGATGATGTATGGTCTAGTGATAAGCGTATACAAACCTTATTAGATAACTATTATATGGCAATAGCCGACTATGATACTAACTTAATAGGTGGTATTGTAGATAAAGCGGAAACATTAGATAATGGCACAAATAGTATGACAGCACTAGAGGGTGAAACCGTAGTGAGTAGAGTAGACCAAGATGTAAAAACTACATCAAGTCCAACGTTCGTAGCAGTTAATACGGATAAAGTAGATTTTGGTACAAGAGAGATAACTGATAATTCAACAGATAGTACATTAGATTTAAAATTAAATGCAAATGTAACATTACAAATAGGACAAGAAGAAGTTGTATATGCTTATAATGCTGGTTCAACAATAACTGATGGTAAAGTAGTATATATTAGTGGTGCAACAGGAAATAGACCAACGGTAGCATTAGCAAGTAATGTAACCAAAGCAACGGCTCACGCAACAATAGGTATATCAACGGAAGCATTAACTACACTTGAAAGCCACTTTGTAACTACAAGAGGTTTTGTAAGAGGATTAGATACTTCTTCATTTAGTGAGGGCGACCAATTATACTTAGGTGTAGATGGTGTATTAGTTAATGTAGAACCTACAGCACCAACATATAAAGTAGAAGTAGGTACTTGTATTACATCAAATGCAGGTTCAGGTATTGTATATGTAAACGTTGAAAAACTACATATATTAGGTTCTTCAAGTGATGTATATGCAGATAGCCCTGTAGAGGGTGATTTATTAGTTAGAGATGCAAATGATAGATATATAAACAAAAATATAGAAACAATCGAGTTTGTTAAAACAGGTTGGGATTTAGATGTTCAAGCATTAGTTAGTATATCATTTGATGATGCTACAAGAACATTCACAGTAGCCAAAACAAGCGCTACAGTAGACTATTGGCAAGAGAATGTTAAATATACACTAGACACAGCATTAACAGTTGTTATAGATGATACAGAGGGATTATGGTTTATTTATATAGTTGATGGAGTATTAACTGCTTCACAAACTGCTTGGGATTTAAGAGCGGATAACGCTATACCTGTTTCAGTAGTAAATTGGGACGCAACTAATAAAGAAGCGGTTGCCATAGCATATGAATTACATAGTTGGCTTATGAGTGGCGTAGACCATTTCGATAGTCATT
>WTBJ01000032.1 GCA_013139135.1 Mycoplasmataceae bacterium
CGTGGTAGAGTCACTCCGTAAATTAACGGCTCACCTATTCCTAAAAATCCAGGAATAATCGCGCCTTTAATTTGTTTCCTTAACACCGAATCTTTTTCAGATTTATTATATAGAGCTATCGCAACACCAACTTGTCCAGCTCCAGCCATCGCTAGAATTGGAAATAAAGCATTTATCCCCACATCATCTAGTAAGGCAATATATATTGGAACAAACCCTTGATGAACACCGAAAACAACAGCAAGTAAGAATATACCAGCTAAAATAGCTGCACCAAATGCATTTTGATATAAGGTTTGAAATAATCAGTTAACTCCAGTAAATAACATTCCTGAGATTGGGATTACTAAAAAGTAAGCAATAAAGATTAAAAATAAAAAGGTAAGTGTTGAAGTTAGAACTAAATCAATTGAATCAGGAACAAATTTAGAAATTTGCTTTTCAATTGGAATTGAAATTCCAACTAAAATCATTGCACCAAAAATTCCTCCAGAAGCATAACTTAAAACTCATAAACCTGAATCCGGATTATATTCTGGACGAAAACCCCTGGTAAGTCAACTTTCTCCCTCAATATGCATTCCTAGGAAATTAAATCCATCTCCGCTTGCGATAAATGGTGCTGTATAAATTGCTGAAAATTGTGGAACAAAAAATGCTGCCAAGAGGGCGCCAGTTACTCCCCTACCACCAAAAACTTCAGCAGTTCTTCAACCAACAATAATGATAAATGCCCCAAGTCAAACTTGAAGAGACGCATTTAGAAAATTAAATCATGATTCTATTGCATCATTATTAAAAATAAGAGTTGGGTTTCCATCAGCGCCTATTCCTGTTGTAGTTCCAAATGATTGCAACATTCCAGCAACCCCACTTAGTATACCGGCACCAATGAAAGCAAAAATTAGCGGTGTAAATATTTTTGAAAATTTTGAAAGAAATCTTGTGATTGGAGATTGTGTTTTTTCCTTTTGAATAATCTTGTTCTTATCCGAAAGCTCTTGTAATGTTAATTCTTTTTCGGGAACACTTTCATCAATTTTACTAGTGTTTGTTCCTTCGGGAAATAACTTTCTAACGGTTTGAGTAACACGATCAACAAGTCCGGGACCAAGAATAACTTGAAATTCATCTCCTGCAATGTTTACCCCTAAAACTTTTTCAGAAGTTTTAAGATTTTTTAAATCAACTAGTGAAGGATTAATTATTTTAACCCTAAATCTTGTCATACAATTTGTATAACTTTCAATATTATCAATCCCTCCTAAAAATTTAATTATGTTTTTTGCTATCTCTTCAGTATTTTTTTTCATATTTTAATATAATTATAGTCATCATTATCTATAAATGTTGCTTTTTTATATGTGTTGTATATAAAAATTATATACAAGAAAAAATCATATTTTTAGTTTGTACTAATAAATTCCAAAACATCCTTTATAACTAGAGTTTTTTGCTGATCGAATAAAATTTCGTGTTTTGAATTATCATAACCAATTATTTTTTGATTATAAATATTATATTTATATTGTTTCTTAATTAAAACTAAGATTTGTTTTCCAAAATTACTGACTGGATCTTTTTTACCATAAATTATTAATTGAGGTATTTGCTTATCATTAAAATTATTAAGAGTTTTTGAAGATGTAACATTTAAAAGAATTTTCATCATTGATAATAAGGCTTTATTTGAAAAGGGGTTCCCAGATAAAGGATCATCTTGAAAAAATTTTTCATTTTCTTGATCGAAAGACAATCAACCAATTCCATATTTTTTTAACTTTACTTTCGTACCTTGCGAGCCGAAAAAAATATAATTATATAGTTTAGAAATATGCTCTCTTCTTGATAATTCAAGTAATCCTGTGGAAAATAACAATAATGATTTCGAGGGATTATTAGTCCCAGAAAGGATTATTTTATTATAAGTTGCTAAATTATTATAAACAAGAAACTTGGCGATAAATGAGCCCAAAGAGTGACCAAACAAGATAATGATTGCATTGGGGAAGTCGTCTTTTATTGTTTGATAAACTTCAAGATTTCTAATAATTAATTCTTTCGAAGTAAAACTATGAAATGATACTTTTTCCTTAGAATTTATTTCTAAGCCGTGAGAAACTAAATTATCCGAATATACTGTGATTCCGTTTAAGTTTAAAATGGAAATAAATTCTTCGTATCTCCCTAAGTGTTCACTAGCTCCGTGAATTAGTTGCAGAATGTATTTTTGCCTTTTTGCTGGTCATATTTTTGTTGTCATAATATAAATTTTTAGACTAGATTATTTTTTAACTAAAAATAATTGTGTAAATCTTTTTTCTCTTTCTCATTAAATTCATTGCAAAATGATGTGTTGAGTTTTTGCATTTTAATTATATAAAAAAGCAGGGAATAATAACGTAAAATTATTCAGGTTCAATCGGACTAATTAATTGTGCATTAGTAAGAGACCCAAGCTTTGCAAAACTTTTTGTAATGTTTGGGTAGTGCTTATCAAAACCAATATTTATTTGGCGTATTCCAGCATCAACTGATTTAGAAAAATTTTTAATATGTTTCTCAACAATTTCAATTTGTTTAATAATTACTCCAACCTTAGCTGCTAATGCTAAGTCATTTTTCATTCCTGACGTTGCTTGAACAAGTTGAATAAAAGTACTTCTTGAAGTGATAAAAACTCTTTTTTGAACAAAAGAACGAATATCCTCTTGAAAATCTATCATCAAATCCTCAAGAATTCAATCAGCAGGTAAAACTAATAATGCATAACTCGCTGTATTTTCTTTATTAATATATTTAAGAATAAGATTAACCTGTGTTTTTATACGCTTTACGTAATCCTGATCAACAAAATATTTTCCACTTTCATCTTTTGTAGGGATTAAATTTTTAGAATCAACAGGAACTCATTTATCGTCATTAATTGAAGTTCGAATTGCAAATTCTACTATAGCCCCACCTTTAATTTGTAGGTTTTTTCGTCATAACTCTTGATCATCAACACCAAAATAATCTTCAAGTCGTTGTTCTAAAATTCGCTCAGCAATTTTTCCTTGCTTTCCTGTTGATCCATTAAAAATTCTTAATAATGAATCGATAGAATTTTGAGAATTATCTGCATTGTGTTTATAGATTGATTCTAATTCAGCTAACTGTTGATGAAGTTTTTTATTTTCGTTTTGAAAATTTAGATCATTTTCGTCCTTTTGATGTTGTAATTGATCATATCTTTTCCCTAATGAATTTCTTGTTTCCTCAAGCTCCAAAGCCTTTTTATGTCTCAACTCAGTTAATTCAGTTTCGTATTTTGAACGTAATTTATTGAATTCTTGATTATGAGAATAATTTAACCCACTAATTTCATTGGCTTGTTCTTTTTGCTGTGATTGTAAAATCATTTGTTTTTGGTTCTCAATTAAATCAAGCTCTTTTTGCCGATGATACTCTAAACTGAGTAATTCTTTTTCATGGTTCGTTTCTTTTTCAATAAGTTTAGATTTAAGCATTTCGACATTTATCAAAGCTCCCGAATCATCTAACGATTTAATTGCGCTAACTCAATAATGATAAATTTCTGATCAAGCAAAAATTCTTTTAAAAAGCGAGGGATGTTTATAGTTTGTTTCCAGATGATTGATTAATTTTTCTTTTTCCATATTTATTCTTATTTATAGTATTGTAAAAACATATTTGTTTTTATTTCGCTATTGCTTATATTATAAATAAGAATAAAAAAAATAGGAATAAATCCTATTTTTTTAGTCATGTAGATTAATTAGATAATCACTTGCCTGGTCTAAGAATGAATTAAATTTTATACTTTTATATTTAATTCTTTCTGATTTAATTCCTGGCAATTTTTTAATTAATGATGGTAAATCATCACTATTAAAATTTACAAGATCCTCAATATTGTTAATGCTGTTTTCTTTCAAAAATATAACTGTTTTGGGACCCACACCAGTTATGTCTGATAATTTAACTTTTAAATTATTAGGATTTTCTAATTTTTCAACATTGGCTACAAATTGATTGTAAACAACAGTTATTGGTTGTCTAGCTACTCTTTTGTTAATTGAAATGTTTTTGTTAACTAAATCAATTGTTGTTAACACCTTTTCAAAATTGCTGATTGATTTTTTTTGAAAATGTTTTTTATAAAGTATTTTCAATAAAAAGGCAACCAATAAAATTAACAACACCATATTGATTCAAAATAACGCCGTAATTAGTGTTGACTGGTCAGTTAATAGATTCATTTTTTTCTCCCACTAAATTGTATTATAGATTATTTATATAAAATTTTATCATTTTAATTCAGATTTTTACATTAAAACAACGGTGATTTAGAATATCGCCTATAAATTAAATAATTATTTTTTTCATTGATTAAATAATTATTTATTGTGAATTAAGCGAAAAATTTTCAAACTCTAAATTCTCTAATTTAAGCTAATTATTTAAAAAATGAGCATTTTTTAATAATATCTTTGCTATTTTTTTCTTTTTATGATCAATAAATTTTTGATTTTTATCGTTTTCAATTTTAATCACTTTTATTGATTCATCTTTTATTTTCGAAATATTTTCACTATTTTTGCTAATTTTTTCTTTAACTTTGCTTATTTTTTTCTCAGTGTCTTTTATAAGGTTATCAGGATTTTTTCTCAATGAATCTAAATTTGTAGCAAGATTTTCACTCTTAGTAGTTATTTTCATCATAATAGTTTCTGTTTCTTTTTTTAGTTTTAGAACCACGAGAATTGTTTTTTCATCATGATTTTTTATTTTAGTTAAAATTGCTTGTTTTTTGCCAAGTATCTTTGTTTGTTTCAACATAGTTTTATAATCTTTTTTTAATGATTTTAGAGAATAATTTTCTTCTTTTAAGTCATGAGATTTTTTATTTTTGAAATCTAATTCCTTTGTATAATAATTTGCAATAAGATTAATTCCTTTTTGATAATCTTCATGATTTTGTTTTACATTAATTTCAAAATACATTTGATCCGAAGTTTGTTTTTGCAATATTGACATTTGCTTTAAAATCGCTTTAGTTTCGGCAATATAAAGACTGTTATTTTTGTCATTTTTATATCGAGAATTTAAGTTTTTTTGGTGAGTATTTAATTTATTATATGTTTCATTATGGCCGTCATTCAATTGTTTTTTCGCTTGAGTTTTAGCATCTAACAATACAAAAGGTAAATAACCAAAAAAACTAATAGAGAATACTAAGGCGGTCACAGGAATGGCAACTCAATCAGCGGTAACTAACATCCCAGAAAGAAATAGCGGTGTTGTCCATGGAATTATATACATCGATGGGTTCATAATTCCAGCGGCAATTATTAAATAAACAAATAAGCCATTTATCGGCATTATCAAAATAAAGGGAATACAATATATCGGATTCAACATTAAAGGGACGCCAAAAATCATTGGTTCATTAATGTTGAAAAGTCCTGGGGAACTCGATAATTTACCTATTTCTTTCGTTGATGGCGATTTAGAAAATATTGCAACGGCAATAAGTAGGGCGAAAGTTGCTCCAGTTCCTCCGACTGAAACAAATGCGGCTTGAATCATATCAGTAAAAATTGCTAATTCACCTGAAGCAATTGCCAACGGAATAGTTCCGTAAGCTTGTAAAACGGCAACGTTTTGAATTGATGCTGTTACGTATAATGTATTTGTTATTGGCGCCAATACATTAGGTCCATGAATTCCAAAAAAGAATAATGTTGTCATTATCATTAAATAAATTCAAATAAATCATGCTGAATCAGCGATGTTTTGAATTGGTAAAACAATTAACGAATTTGTTGCATTAATAATATAGTATCAATCCTTATTGATGCTATTTAAAATTTCAGTAATGGAACCAGTAGTAATTGATGACAATGTGTTGTTATTTGCATTTAAAGAAATAATTATTCATGCCGGTTCTTGTAATTCGACTTGATTAATAATGATTTGTTCAATATAAAAAATTAACAAACCCTGGAAATCAGTTGATAAATTATTTCATCATCCTGGATTATTTATATCTAAATAATTAATTGTTTGAATTACGATATATAAACTTGTTCCTTGATCAACTTGTAAAATAAAATCGTCATATGTAAAAATTTCTCCACCTTCAGATAGTTGATACGTTACATCAAATTGTAAATTGTAAAATACATGATCTGTAGTTATCTTTCCAAACCCAACCAGATAGGCAAAAGCTCCTCACGTTGGTTGTATTAAGCCATATAATAAAATTGTTAACATGATTGGGATTAAAATTTCAAAAGCTGTTGACACTGTTGGAGGAACGCCATCAGGCATTTTAATTTTTAAATCTCATTTTTCATTAATTCAATGAAAAAGCATTGGCATCGTTAGCCCAGCAATCATCGCAAACATTATTCCCGTCGCTGAGAAAAATGATTCTGGAGTTTCTCCAGCATTTGTCGGTTGAAGAAGTAAAAACCCAACCATTCCTAATAAACCTCCAAAAAGTTTATTGTCTCCATAAGATCCAGCTAAAAAATAAGCCAGGAGAAATGAAGCGTAAAGGGCAAAATAACCCATTGTTGCATTATATATTCCGTTAAATATTGGAGATAAATAAAACGATGCTTGAACTCAATTGTTATAAGTTTGACCATTTTCATCTAAATTCGACAAAGTAGCTAATAATCCGTTTGGATCAATTAGTACTGAATTAATCATTAAAGCAAATGATCCTACCATTAAAAATGGTAAAAATGCTGCGAACCCGTCTCTGATTGCAGATAGATGTTTTTGATTCGAAAGTTTTGCGCCGACTGACCCAAAGGTAGATGACATTTTTTCAAAACCTTGTTCAAAGTTTAATTTTTGCATTTTTTTCCTTTCTTGATTATCTAAATAATCATTGTGGTTATGAGGACAATAAAAATTATTCCTCAACATATTAATAATGAATAAACAATAATCACTCATTTATTTTAAAAATTTAATAGCCCTTCATCAAAAAAAGTTATATAGAGATCAAATTACGAATGGGATAAAATAATAATATTATTAAGTGAAATATATACATTATTATTTATTAGACCCTTTCAAAATAATTTCAATTTGATTATTAAAATTCTTTTTGTAAGTTCGTTTTGCTAAATTTAATTGTTGTAATTATTGTTGGACTCATTATTTAATATTTATTTTTTTCAGCAGTAGTTATTACTAAAGTATTTGTTTTTGCTAATTGTTGCATTCAAGCTGCTGATTTTTTCGGAATTCTATTTCCAGTTTTTAAGTCTAGTTCAATAAAACCATAACGATTTTTATATGCATTTAATCATGATCAATTATCGATATACGTTCACATTTGGTAACCAATGACGTTGACATTTTCTTTTAATGCTTTATGCATTCAATAGATATGTTCTTTATGAAAATCAATTCGATAATCATCTTGAATAACACCATTCACTTTAAATTTCTTTTCATCAGCAACACCCATTCCATTTTCCGAAATAAAACATTCAATATTTTGGTATTTATTTTTTATCATTAATAAAATATCATAAATTCCTTTTGGAAATATCTCTCATCCACGATAAGGATTCATTCGTTTATTTTGTAAATCATAGTGATTGAACCAATGTGTTTCTGGAGCAATGGGATTGCTTCAATTGGGCATATATGATAATGATTTTACCCGATTTGGCGTATAGTAATTTAGCCCGATTAAATCAATTTTATATTCCTTAATTAATTTTATTTCTTCATCCAAGATTTGATCTTTTGGTCATAAATTATGTATTTTTAATTCTTTAATTAATTCTTGAGGAAATTCCCCATTAATAATCGGTTCAAGAAATGATTCAATTTCAAATAAATCACTCATTCTTGCCGCTTTCAAATCAGCTTGATGATTTGATCTTGCGATTGCTGGAGTAATGGCATGAATAAAACCTATTTTAGTTTGCAAATTTAATGTTCTAAAAGCTGCAATTGCTTTATGATGAGCGACAATCATATTTCACATTGCAATCATCCCATCCTTAAAATTATTTTCATGCGGATAAATTCCGTTTTTTCAATATGTTCCGGCAATTACTACATTTGGTTCGTTAAAAGTAAATCAAGCGTCAACATCACTGCCAAAAATTATGAAAGCTTTTTTTGCAAAAAAAGCAAAATCATCGGCAACTGTTTTGTTTACTCACCCGCCTTTATTTTGCGCAAACATCGGTAAGTCAAAATGATGTAAAACAACAAGAACTTTTAGATTGTTTTTTCTCATATTTTCAAAAACTTTTTTATAAAAATTAACGCCTTCTTCATTAACATTTTTTCCATCAGGAATTAATCTTGCTCATGAAATTGAAACTCTTAATGAGTTAAAATTCAATGATTTAGCAATTTTAATATCTTCTTCATATTTTCCATAGAAATCATTTTGTGAAAATTGCTGATCAAAGAATCTGCTTTTTTCTTGATTAAATCAATGATTTCAAGTTGTTTCGCTTTTCCCTCCGCGAAAATCATTTAGACTATTTGCTTCACTTTGCTCTGCAGATGTTGCTGAGCCTCATAAAAAGCCTTTGGGAAATGTTTTTTTAATGTCCATTTTTTTCTTATCCTCTTCTGTTATATAGTTCTTTTGCTAATTTAAGCACACCAGCTCCATCAGCTGTTGCATATAGTCGCGCTGGAATAGCAGCAACTGGTTTTGGCATACATTTATTTTGTATTTCTTTTAATGCGAATTTAATTTGTGGTCCAATTAAAAAAACATCATAAACATGAATTTTTTCATCTAATTGATGAATTCCAACCGCCTCAATTTGATGTTGTTCGTTAGTAGTTAAGATAAAATCATTCATCTTTTTCATCACTAATGAAGTTGATGCTCCGGCACCACATATTAATAAAATTTTCATTTCTCTATTCTCCTTGATTTGTTTTCAATTAATAGTATAACGCGTCAAATCTCCTATACAATACGTTATTTACGATGATTGTATATATAATTACAAATTTGAAAATAAACGATATTCATATAATATATTGTATTATTTCGGTTAAATTTATTAAATAATTTTGCGTTATGAACAGGGTTGTTTTGTGATAATTAAATAAAAAAATATTTAGGAATTCCTAAATATTTTTTGTTTCGTTGGGGTTTTACAAATTAGTTACTATAACTCGTTTTTTAATTGATAAATAAAAAACGAGCGTTAAAAGTTTAAAAAATTAGAATTTTTTAATAAAAATTTCGTTAGTTTTTGATTTTTGGAGTCAAAATATTTCAATTTTTTATCGTTTTCGAGTTTGATTTCATTTGCTAAATCAGCTTTAATTTTCAAAATATTTTTGTTATTTTTGTTGATTTTTGCTTTAACTTTGTTTATTTTTTTCTCGGTACCTTTTATAAGGTTATCGGGATTTTTTCTCAATGAATCTAAATCTGTAGCAAGATTTTCATTCCTGATATTGATTTTCATCATAATGGTTTCCGTTTCTTTTTTAAGTATTAAAACCTGGAGAATTATTTTATCATCATGAGTTTTCATTTTAGTTAAAATTGCTTGTTTTTTACCAAGTAGCTTTGTTTGTTTCAACATAGTTTTATAATCTTTTTTCAATGATTTTAGAGAATAATCTTGTTTTTCTAAATCTGAAGATTTTTTATTTTTGAAATCTAATTCCTTTGCATAATAATTTGCAATAAGATTAATTCCTTTTTGATAATCATCATGATTTGGTTTTACATTGATTTCAAAATACATTTGATCCGAAGTTTGTTTTTGAATTATTGATATTTTTTTCAATATCGCCTTAGTTTCAGTAATATAAAGATTATTGGTTTTATCATTTTTATATCGAGAATTTAAGTTTTGTTGGTGAATATTTAATTTATTATATGTTTCATTATTACCATCACTAAGTTGTTTTTTTGCCTGAGTTTTAGCATCTAATAATACAAATGGTAAATAACCAAAAAAACTAATAAAAAATACTAAAGCGGTCACAGGAATGGAAACTCAATCAGCGGTAACTAGCATTCCGGAAAGAAATAACGGGGTTGTCCATGGAATTATATACATTGATGGGTTCATAATTCCAGCGGCAATTATTAAATAAACGAGTAAGCCATTTATCGGCATTATCAAAATAAAGGGGATACAATATATTGGGTTCAACATTAAAGGGACGCCAAAAATCATTGGTTCATTAATATTGAAAAGTCCTGGGGAACTTGATAATTTACCTATTTCTTTCGTTGAAGGCGATTTAGAAAATATTGCAACGGCAATAAGTAAGGCAAAGGTTGCTCCAGTTCCTCCCACTGTAACAAATGCTGATTGAATCATATCAGTAAAAATTGCCAACTCGCCAGAAGCAATTGCCAATGGAATAGTTCCGTAAGCTTGTAAAACGGCTACGTTTTGAATTGATGCCGTTACATATAATGTATTTGCTATTGGTGCCAATACATTAGGCCCATGAATTCCGAAAAAGAATAATGATGTCATTAACATTAAATAAATTCAAATAAATCATGCTGAATCAGCGATGTTTTGAATTGGTAAGACAATTAATGAATTTGTTGCATTAATAATATAGTATCAATCTTTGTTGATGCTATTTAATATTTCAGTAATTGGACCGGCTGTAATTGATGATAAAGTGTTGTTATTTGCGTTTAAAGAAATAATGATTCATGCCGGTTCTTGTAATTCGACTTGATTAATAATGATTTGTTCAATATAAAAAATTAACAAACCCTGGAAATCAGTTGATAAATTATTTCATCATCCGGGATTATTTATATCTAAATAATTAATTGTTTGAATTACGATATATAAACTTGTTTCTTGATCAACTTGTAAAATAAAATTGTCATATGTAAAAATTTCCCCACCTTCTGATAGTTGATATGTTACATCAAATTGTAAATTATAAAATACATGATCTGTAGTTATTTTTCCAAAACCAACCAGGTAGGCAAAGGCTCCTCATGTTGGTTGTATTAAACCATATAATAAAATTGTTAACATGATTGGAATCAAAATTTCAAAAGCAGTTACTACTGTTGGGGGAACGCCATCAGGCATTTTAATTTTTAAATCTCATTTTTCATTAATTCAATGAAAAAGCATTGGCATTGTTAGCCCAGCAATCATCGCAAACATTATTCCCGTTGCTGAGAAAAATGATTCTGGAGTTTCTCCGGCATTGGTTGGCTGAAGAAGTAAAAACCCAACCATTCCTAATAAACCTCCAAAAAGTTTATTTTCTCCATAAGATCCAGCTAAAAAATAAGCCAGGAGGAATGAAGCGTAAAGGGCAAAATAACCCATTGTTGCATTATATATTCCGTTAAATATTGGAGATAAATAAAACGATGCTTGAACTCAATTGTCATAAGCTTGGCCATTTTCATCTAAATTTGACAAAGTAGCTAATAATCCGTTTGGATCAATTAGTACTGAATTAATCATTAAAGCAAATGATCCTACCATTAAAAATGGTAAAAATGCCGCAAATCCGTCCCTGATTGCAGATAGATGTTTTTGATTAGAAAGTTTTGCGCCAACTGACCCAAAGGCTGATGACATTTTTTCAAAACTTTGTTCGACGTTTAATTTTTTCATTTTATCCTTTCTAGATTATCAAGATAATCATTGTTGTTATGATAATAGTGAAGAATATTCCTCAACATATTAATAATGAATAAACAATAGTTCTTCATTTATTTTCAGAATTTAATAACCCCTCATCAAAAAAGTTATATAAAGATCAAATTACGAATGGGAATAAAAATAAAAATGATAATATTATTAAGTAAAATATATACATCGTTATTCATCAAGCCCTCTCAAAATAATTTCTACCTGATTATTAAAATTCTTTTTATAAGTCCGCTTTGCTAAATTTAATTGTAAATTATAAGGCTCCATCGGAAAGGGAGTTTTCATTGTTTTCAAATATTTAATATAAACATTAGAAATATCCCTAATTGTAAAAATATTTTTTTTACTGATAAATTTAATTGGTTTTTTAAATCCTAATTCAATTTTTTCTCAATAAATTACATCGGATTCAATAAAAATAAAACAAAATATATGTGGTAAAATAAGAACTTCATTAATATTTTTTAGATTTTTTGGTATTTCTTGTTCCACTATTTCTATTTTGTATATTCTTTTATTTTTTGTCGCTTTTAAAAATGGAGTATATTTTAAAGAATCATAATTTGCGTTTTTATCAAGTTGATATAAAATTGAGTTAGCAATTTTGGTAAAAATAGCGACATTCTTGTCAAGGTTTTGATATTTTTTTAACTTAATTATTTTCTTTACAGTATAACTTCGCCTTTTTTCTGCAACTATTGAATAATATTTTTTTTCATCTGAATGAAGTTTTTTAAACAAATTCATAAATTCAAGTTCATTACGAGGATTTTTATTTTTTGTTTTATATATTGCTCCAATATCGTACGCTTCAATTTTATTTTCCATAATTTACTTTTCACCTTGTGTTTTAATAATTTGATCAAGTGTTACTGAAAGTTTCTTTCTTCAACTAAACGGACCAATTGTTGCAAATAATTCTAAATTAGAAAATTGTTGTTGTTCTGCTTCATTGGTTAAAATCAAATTTTGATATTCAAATGAATTGATAATTTTTTGAAGCTTTTCCTCTGTTGCAGTCCTGATTTCATTTGCATTTAATTTAGTATAACCAGGAATAAAAGCGTCAACTATTTTTAGAGTATTAATAATTTCTTGTTCCAAATTATTTATAATTCTTTTTTTAATATTTTCTTCGCTATGTTTTATCATTTTTTCAGCACGAAGATATTCTTCTTTACTAATAAATTTTTTATATTTTTCAATAATAAAAAAGATAAAAAAACTAAGGATTATTAAAAATAATAGTGTGACTGTTACAATTGTTGTCGGACTCATTATCTAATATTTGTTTTCTTCAGCAGTAGTTATTACTAAAGTATTTGTTTTTGCTAATTGTTGCATTCATGTTGCTGATTTTTTCGGAATTCTATTTCCGGTTTTTAAGTCTAGTTCAATGAAACCATAACGATTTTTATATGCATTTAATCATGATCAATTATCGATATACGTTCACATTTGATAACCAATGACGTTGACATTTTCGTTTAATGCTTTATGGATTCAATAGATATGTTCTTTATGAAAATCAATTCGATAATCGTCTTGAATAATACCGTTAACTTTAAATTGTTTTTCACCTGCGACACCCATTCCATTTTCAGAGATAAAGCATTCAATGTTTTGGTATTTATTTTTTATCATTAATAAAATATCATAAATTGCTTTTGGAAATATCTCTCATCCGCGATAAGGATTCATTCGTTTATTTTGTAAATCGTAGTGATTGAACCAATGTGTTTCTGGAGCAATAGGATTATTCCAATTGGGCATATATGACAATGATTTTACCCGATTTGGCGTATAGTAATTTAGACCGATTAAATCAATTTTATAATCCCTAATTAATTTAATTTCTTCATCTAAAATTTGATCTTTTGGTCATAAATTATGTATTTCCAATTCTCTAATTAATTCTTGAGGAAATTCCCCATTAATAATTGGTTCAAGAAATGATTCAATTTCAAATAAATCACTCATTCTTGCTGCTTTCAAATCGGCTTGATGGTTTGACCTTGGAATTGCTGGAATAATAGCATGAATAAAACCTATTTTAGTTTGTAAATTTAATGTTCTAAAAGCAGCAATTGCTTTATGATGAGCAACAATCATATTTCACATTGCAATCATTCCATCCTTGAAATTATTTTCATGTGGATAAATTCCATTTTTTCAATATGTTCCGGAAATTACTATATTTGGTTCATTAAAAGTAAATCAAGCATCAACATCATTGCCAAAAATAGTGAAAGCTTTTTTTGCAAAAAAAGCAAAATCATCAGCAACTGTTTTATTTACTCATCCACCTTTATTTTGCGCAAACATCGGTAAGTCAAAATGATGTAAAACAACGAAAACTTTTAGATTATTTTTTCTCATATTTTCGAAAACTTCTTTATAAAAATTAACGCCTTCTTCATTAACATTTTTTCCGTCAGGAATTAATCTTGCTCATGAAATTGAAACTCTTAATGAGTTAAAATTCAATGATTTAGCAATTTTAATATCTTCTTTATATTTACTAAAGAAATCATTTTGTGAAAATTGCTGGTCAAAGAACCTGCTTTTTTCCTGATTAAATCAATGATTTCAAGTTGTTTCGCTTTTCCCTCCGCGAAAATCGTTTGAACTGTTCGTTTCTATTTGCTCTGCTGATGTTGCTGAGCCTCACAAAAAGTCCTCGGGAAAGATTTTTTTAACGTCCATTTTTCTCCTCTTTTTGTTCTAATCTCTCATATATTTTAATAATTTTTTCCGATAAAATTAATATATTCTCAGATGTTAAAAATTGATCTTCAGCATGAACGAATAAAACATCTAAATTTAGTCCATTTTTATTATCTTCACTTAGTGCTTTGAAATGCCATGATGAAGCTTTTTTCAAATTTTCTCTTGCAGTTTCAAGAGTTAGTTTCGCTTCAATATATTTACTTTCCTCCGCTTGTTCGATTGCCATTAATGCAGATGATTTAGCAACACCGGAAAAAGTAATTATCATCATTGAAATTTCAGAAAGTTCATCTTTATTCATTTATTCTTGTCCTTCGTTATATAACTCTTTTGCTAATTTAAGCACACCAGCACCATCGGCCATTGCATATAGTCGTGGTGGAATGGCTGCAACTGGTTTTGGTGAACATTTATTTTGTATTTCTTTTAATGCGTATTTAATTTGGGGCCCAATTAAAAAAACATCGTAAAAGGGAATTTTTTCATCTAATAGATGAATCCCAATCGCCTCAATTTGATGTTGTTCGTTAGTAGTTACGATAAAATCGTTCATTTTTTTCACCACTAATGATGTTGATGCTCCGGCACCACATATTAATAAAATTTTCATTTCTTCATTCTCCTTAATTGCCATCAATAATAAAAGTATAACGAGCAATTTTTCATACAATATGATGTAGGCGAATATTGTATATACAATACTCGATTGAAACAAACGATTTTCACATAATATATTGTGTTATTTTCAACTAAATTTATTAAATAATTTAAGTTTTCATCTGGAATATTTTATTAATAAAAACAAAAAGAATATTTAAGGTTGATTAAATATTCTTTTTGTTTTTATTTTGTCGGAACTTTACAAATTGGTAACTATAACTTGTTTTTTATAATTTTTAATTTCATTAAGTTTTGCAAGTTCAATTGAACTTGCTGATGCTGTTGCGCAAGCAGTTGCAACTATTAGAGATTCTTGCGGCTTTGAGTTTTTAATATATTCACTAATAAAGCCAGCAACAAAGGAGTCACCAGCTCCAGAAGGCGATATTAGATTAATTTTGATTGGGTCTACTTTAAATAATTGATTATTAATTGAAGCTATTGTGCCTTTCGCCCCCATTGTAATTGCAATGTTTTTTGCTCCTAGTTTTTGTAAATCATTAATTCCAGTAATGATTTCTTCTTGTGTTCTTATTTTTTTATTTAACAATGATGATAATTCTAAATGATTAGGTTTAATAAAAAATGGTTGATATTTTAATAATTTAAGTAACAATTGAGAATCAATGTCTAAAACCAACTTAACATTTTTGCTTTTTAATTCCTTACATTCGTGTTCAATAAAATCAAAATCATCAAGGTGAATTGAACCCATTAATAAAAGGTAATCATCATCTTTCATCCTTTTAAAAAGATGATGTAATTGATGTTTTGCTTTTGAATTTAATTGTCTAATTGGACCATTAAATTCATAATTAGTTGTTTTTAAATTTAATTTAACATTAAGTCTTGGATTTAATTCCTGATCTAATTTAATTAAATTGATATTTTTAATCTTTAATTGCTTGACTAAAAAATCACCAAGATCGCCTCCGGTTGGAGTAATTGCCTTATTTTTAATTCCTAATTCATTGAGAATAAAAGAGGCGTTTATTCCTTTTCCGCCAATAGTAAATTTAGTTTGATCATCAGCGAATCTAATTAAATTAGTTAATACCACAGGTTTATTAATTACGTAATCAATAGCTGGGTTTAGGGTTAATGTGTAAATCATATTATTTTTTTCCTTTTATGTTTTAGCAGGGTTTGCGATAGGTCGTTTTGTCACTTCTTTAAGTCTTAATCAATAAATCATTCCGGCAGCAGTTAATGAACCGGCACTAATAGCAATCAGGTAAAAAACAATTCCAGTTCCAATTGATACTCCAGTTCCTGCGTTAATGCTTCCGATTGAAGTATTTAGTAACGGAAAGACAAAGATTCCTCCATGAGGAGCAGCGATTGAAACACTAAAAATTCCAACTATTAAACCAGCTATTGCTGATCCGGTAATAACTGAAGGCATAACCTGTTTGGGATATTTTGAAGCAAATGGAATTGCTCCTTCAGTAATAAATGATGCACCCATAATTCAATTTGAATATCCGGCTTCAACATCTTGTTGGTCTCATAGTTTATTTCGACCAAACATTGTTGCGATCGCAAGAGATAATGGCGGCACCATTCCTCCAGCCATCACAGCTGCCATATAGATTGAATAGCCTTCGTTAGCTCCACCAACACCAGTTCCTAATGATCCGCCAGCTCATGAAAGTGAAGTTATCCCAAATACATAAGCAGTTTTATTAATTGGTCCTCCCATATCAATCGCCATCATCATTGCAAGCATTAGGCATAGTAATCAAATTAATGATGGAGTATTAGACATTAATGATAACCCGCCTAATAAACCTCAAGTTAAATAAATTAACGGAATATTTATGAATCAAAAAACAACAACAACCGCCCCCGTTCCAAGTAACGGTAATAATAAAATTTGTTTAACTCCACGAAGCGATTTTGGTAATTTATCTAAACCTCAAGAAATTGGAATTATTATTGAAACAGCAAGAAATGCTCCAGCAATTCCGCCAATAAATCCAGATGATGGAACAGTTCCGGCATACCCGGGTTGAATATCATATAGTCAATTAGGAATTGCATTTTCACCATATAAATTAAATATATCTGTAAAAGCAGGTCCGCTACCAGCGGCAATAAAACCAATAATAAAGCCAGGCAATAATCCTTGACGGCCAATCAAAGCATACATTGTATAAGCGGTAAGAACCGGAACCATTAACCCCATTGATAGACCACCAATGCCATTAAACCAAGAAGCAACAGCAGACCCAGAACCAAAGTTATCTGCGCCAGCATTATTAATATCAATTAAGAATGAAAGGGCAAGAAAAATTCCTCCGAAAATAACAAAAGGTAACATATATGAAACACCATTCATAACTGCTTTTCATGATCGTTTACCAAAGTTTTCAAAACTTAATTCACCAGCACCTTTTGCTAGATCAACAGAACTTCCTCCAGCAACCTGTGTTGCTATTTGAGTTATTTCAACTTCCTTATTAATCATTTGATTAATAATTTTTGTAGCATCCTTAATAATTGGTTTAGTTCCTGTTTTAAAAACTGATTTCCCAGAAAAACGGTTCATTTCAATTTCACGATCAATTCCTAAAATAATAAATTCAGCATCATTAATTTCTTGTTGCGTTAAAATATTTTGAACAGTTTGCCCTTGTGTTTCAACCTTTATTGAAATACCAAGTTTTTTAGCTGCTTCTTCTAAACTTTCAGCAGCCATATAAGTATGAGCAATTCCTGTTGGACAAGAAGTAACGGCTACGATATTAAATGTTTTAGAATTGTGTTCATGTTGATTCGTTTCTTGTTTTTTATCTTGTTCGATATTATTTACCAAATCAACTAATTTTGGAATTGACCCCTTAATAAACTGAGCTGCAAATTCTTTATTAGCTAATTTCCCAGATAACGAAGATAGAATTGATAAATGATCATTTCGGCCGTTTTGAGGAACAATTATTGAAATGATTGTAGTTATTTCTTTTCCATCTAATGATGAATATTTTTCATTAGATAATGGTTTTTTTAAACGTAAGATTACAACCTTTGGTTCAACAATTTCTTTGTTGATGGTGTGAGGAATTGCAAATCCTTCAACCATTCCTGTTGATCCTTGCTCTTCTCTTTTTAAAAATCCATTGATTAGTTCATTTTTATCTTTAATAAATTTTTTATCAATTAATTTATTAGCAATTAATTCAAACAGATCTTTTTTAGATTTTGGTGCCCCTTCTAATGGGACATTGATAATTAAATCTTTGTTTGTCAGTTTCATATTATTTATAATATGAATTATATCATTAATAATATATGTGTTTTAGCGTAAATATAACCTCAGTATTTAACTTAGCTTTTTGCCAAATTTTCCATAGTTTTCATTATCTTTTCGTCTTTGATAAATTCGTTTTTTATTAGTTTTAAAATATCAATTTCATTCATAATGACCTACTTTATTATTATTTATTATAGCAAAACGGATTGATTTTATCGGCGCACTTTTTCTCCTTGTCGGTATGTTTTCTCTTATACTATGTACATAATATAGTAAAAATTGTAAATAATATTTCAAATGATTTTTTTATACGGATACGTGCTGTTATAGATGTTTCTAGTAAGAAGTATATAAGACGAGAAAAAAAGCACACAAATGTCTGAAATTACAATATACTTTACTTGTAACCTTTAGTGGCTTATAATTATCAACCAACCAAAAACCAATAAATTCTATTACCTTAAAATTTATTACTTTATAATTATCAACCAGTCAAGATAAGGTTTTACACACCTTAGGGTATATGACAGTTAGTAACCCTTGGCTTCTCAAAATTTTTTATTAAGAAAGCGAATCTATTCTGTCTTTTTTTTATCTAAATTTGTTCAAATATTTTCTTAATTAATGGGTTATTAATTAAGAAAATATTTTTATTAACTAAATAATTGTTTTGAACAAAAAATAAATAATAAAAAACTTTCATTAAATCACTAAATTGAATTAATCATTGTTGAATTTCATCTTGATTATTTAATTTTAAAAAAGCAAAAGTTTTTGTAAAATCGATTGTACTAATTAGGTTTTTTCAATAAAAATCATATTCCGTTCTTGAAATTAATTGATCAGCTCGTTCAAATAAGTAATCAAAACTATATTCATCATTAGCTTTTAAATATTCATTTAATATTGCCATTTTTTTTATTGATGAAAAGGAAAAAGAAATTTGCCTTAACAATTTATTTTCTAAAATATAGATGTCGTTTAATACGTTATTAAAGTTCTTTAAAAAATTGATATTTTTACTTAAGATAATTATTAAATTTTTTCTAGACAATTCTTTGATTACTGATTGTAATCAAAATAAATTATTTTCATCAAAGTTATTATCAATTGAATCAATAATAACTATGTTATTTGATGTTTTATTAATAGTATTTATTCGTAAGGATAAATATATCTTAATTAAATCCGAACTAGAGGTTTTAATTAAATTAATTTCCTCATTTTGATCATTTAAAATTTTGACATTCAATAAGTTATCAATAATATCTGTTGCATCATTAATTTTGTTTTCAAATATAAAATTAAATGGAAGATCACTGTTTATAAATTGATTATTAGTTAAATTATGAATCAAGTCATTTATTTCAGTGTTTCTTAAATTATGATCAATAAAATCATGATTTAGTTTTTCAATTTCCTTAATTAAACTGCTTAGAATTTCTTTTCTAAGATTTGATGATTTGGCTAAACCAAATTCTTTTTTTAAATCTAAATTTTCATCAATTAGATAAACTTTTTCAACGGATTGATTTTTGAATATAAATAGGTCTTTTTGATGTTTTTTTACATAATTAAAAACTTCATTAGCAGTCATGGTTTTCCCTGAATTATTCTTTCCATAAATTGGAATAATGTTGTTAAGAGAATTTAAGGAAATTTTCTGATTAAAAATCTTCAAAGTTATCTCCATTATTAAATCACCACCAATGAATTAAAGTTGTTATATTGTTCTTTTAAAGATTTCTTTCCAGATAAAATAACTATTTCCTCATATTGTTTTTCAGTTATTTTCAAAATTCGAACATCACCTTTTTTCGGAACAATTCCTTCAAGGGAAATCATGGTTCGATTCACTCAATCATGATTTAAACATTGCTTGATATAAATTGATTCCTGAAGCATTAAAAATCCGCGCTTTAATAATTCAGTTCTAAATTTAGAACTGATACTGATATCTGCTTTTGTTGTTGTTGGCAAATCATAAAAAACAATTATTCTCATAACCCTAAATAAAGAGTCCGTTTTCAGCTCTTTCATTGCTTCTTTCCTTGTCAAAATTTACATATATTTTTGGTAAAAGTAATTGTTCAACATTATTCCTTAGATAAGAAATAAATGACTTAACTAAAATATCAATTGCATTTCTAACTCTTACAACTTTGTTATCAACGACAACTTTATAATCAAAGATATCAATTAATTTCAGTTTAATTATCAAACTTAAATCATCATTTAAGTCATCATTATTACTTGATACTATTCAATCTACCAATGGTCTAAATGGTTCGATAAAATCATAGGTTAAATTAAAATAATTAGTTTTGGTTTTATGAAATACTCCAATAGTTGGATGTAATCCAAATTTTGAAATAGATGAGGATATTCTTGAAGCTAAAATTTTATATCCATAATTTAGCGCATTGTTAATTGGAGTATCAGTAAAACGAACAAAACTATATCCGTATATTTGTGAAAAAAATAATCTCGCAGCGACTGCTTCACGATTGGTTTTATCACCATTATTAATTTGTTTTAAATAAAGATCCATTTTGAGCAATGTTTCTTCACTTGCTTTTAAATCTTCCATAACAAATTTTTGATTTTCTATTTTTGAATATATCAATTGCTTTTGTAAAATTTGTTTTTTACGATCAGTGAGCTTAATTTGCAAATTTAAATTCTCTAATGGAGTATAGTGACCTGAAAGATTTATTATCATTGCAAGTGGATCTCTTTTTAAATCATTAATAATAACACAAACATTATTACTAATTAATTCTATTATTGTTCGAATAGTAATGATACTTTTATAATTATCAATTATTAAAGTATCGATGTCTTTTAAATAAAAACTAATTTCTTCATCCGCTTTAATCAAAATTAAATTGTTGTTTTTAATTTTCATTCTTTGTTCTGAGTTGATAAATAAAGTCTTTCATCCCATATAATAATTTTATCATTATAATAAAAAGAACTAATATCTTGTATATATAATTTTTATTTTATACATTGTAAGATGAAATGTTAAAACTTATCACCCCATATTGATTAAAATGTCTTTATTACCTTATAATTATCAACCAACCAAAACAATAATCCCTTTATACTTACAGTATAAATGATCTTTATTACCTTATAATTACTAACCAAAACTTTGGATCATCTAATTTGTCAGCGTTTCAAGTCTTTATTACCTTATAATTATCAACCAACCAAAACTGATAGACGTCTATAACTCGTATCATTCTAGTCTTTATTACCTTATAATTATCAACCA
>WTBJ01000025.1 GCA_013139135.1 Mycoplasmataceae bacterium
TAACATTTCCACTTTAAATTAATTATTTTTAATATCTCGTTAATGAATAAGCACTTTCGCTCCTTTTCTATTTAAACCGGACTTTTATTCACCTATTTTTCAAAATTAACATTCATATATATTATGCGCCTTCGTTTTATCAAGACCTAGAAAATTCAAACATTTTCATTCTTCTCATCCCTATTTTCTTTTTCGAGTCTAAGCGATTAAACAACTCTCTTTAGGTAATAAAAAAGTGAAGAAATTTAATTCTTCACTTATATGTATCTAGTAGCAGATCCAGCATACACCATTAAAAACAATATCACACAAGTCAGGATTATTACTAATAACCCCACCAGCTGGGCATGGGCAAAGTGCAGGAATTCCTCCCTTAATCTCTATTTGTTCATTTTTGCTAAGCATTTTAGCGCCTTTTAAATTTTTTAAATCTTTCATTTTATTAAATTTTTAAGTTTAATTTACCTTGAACATTTTAAAACCGTCAAGGTTTCGGTTTTCTATAATAAGAATCTATATATTTATATTTTATGGCATTTCCCCAACACAAAAACCATCAACACATACTAAAGGATAAAGACATAATCGCCCATTAATACAAGGTGTTCCTCCACCTTTAATCTTCATTTGTTCGTTTTTGCTAATTGTCTTAGCACCTTTTAGATTTTTTAAATCTTTCATTATAATAAATTCTTAAGTTTAATAAACCTTGAAAATTTTAAAACCGTCAAGGCTTCAGTTTATTTTTCAAAAAGAATATTATTCTAATTTTTCAAAAATCCATGAAATTGAATATTGTTTTTGAATTGTTTGTAACGTAAAAAAACAAAGAGATTTATCCAACCACTAATTAAGGCAGGGCTTGCTGACAAACGCCATTAACACACCAATAACCTACAGGACATAAAGGATCAGGGCCATCACCATAACATTCTTTAGATCCTCCTTTAACAACTTTTTGCTCCACTTTACTAAGCATTTTAGCACCTTTTAAATTTTTTAAATCTTTCATATTATTAAAAGTTTAAGTTTAATTTACCTTGAGCATCTTAAAACCGTCAAGGTTTCGGTTTATTCTTAGGAGGGTATTTCGCTATAAAAACAATTCTATAAATTATTTAAATCCTCCTGAGCATTCTTTAAATAAAAACGCAATAACCCACATCTATAGACATCATCGCACAAAGACCATCATTAGGGCATGGGTTTTCACTATTACAAAAAACTCTAACAATACCACCTTTAATTGCTTGTTGCTCTGATTTGCTAATTGTTATAGCACCTTTTAGATTTTTTAAATCTTTCATTTTATTAAATTTTAATGTTAATTTGCCCTGAACATTTTAAAACCGTCAAAGCTTCGGTTTATTCTTTGCGAAAGAATATTGTTCTAGCTCCTTTCCTTTTGGAAAGGAGTTTATTTTTTAAGCTTTAATATCGAAGTAAAACTTCCAATTTTAATTTTTTCAGTAATAATAATCTTCAATTATGGATAGAAAATTATCTTTTTGTACACCAAATGTGCAAAATTCTAAATTTTATGAAGTTTCTGTAAACCAAATAATATGAAGACTCCACTTAAAATTACAATTAAGAAATTACCCGAATAAATCATACAACCTCTTGATTTTATGCGCATTAAAAACCCCAACACATACCAGGGAGGCGACAAAGGTTACCCATTTCGGAGCAACAATAAGTTCCTGTAGGACACCACATTTCAGGTTCAAGGCAAGCGTAACCTCCTTTAATAGCTTTTTGTTCCATTTTGCTAAGTAGTTTAGCACCTGTTAAATTTTTTAAATCTTTCATAGTGTTAAATTTTAAATTAAGAGACTTTGAGCATTTTAAAACCGTCAAAGTTTCGGTTTATTCTTTGCGAAAGAATATTGTTCTAGCTCCTTTCCTTTTGGAAAGGAGTTTATATTTTAAGCTCAAATTCGGGAGCTAATTCTTCTATTTTTTGCAGTTCTTCTTCTATAATATCATCAACAAAATATGATAAATCACTTCTTTCATATTCATTAGGGAACGACCTGCCATTTACCAGTATCTCCGGAGTAAAATTTATATTGTTTTCCTGACACCAATGCGCTTTCTCATTTAGAACCTCTATGTAATTTTGATTGATTGCTTCACCCCATTTTTCTAACCAAATTGCTAATGTTAATTTACTATATTTATCATGCATTATTTCTAAACATATATGTTCACTGATGATGTGGTAGAATTCTAATAATTTTAAAACTATTTCAATGTCAATATTTTCTTTATCTTTAGTATAGACATTGAGACATATGCTTATTTGAATTTTATAAAAGATAAGATGCCCTGCGCCCTTGACACAGGACATCTCTCTTATTTAAAGTTAGTTACTTTACCCTAAGCGCCTATTAAACAACGACCATCAATACAAAGACCACCACCCCATCGATCACAATCCGAATGTATCTTACATGGATAAATTACACCACCTTTAATTACTTTTTGTTCCATTTTGCTAAGTTGTTTAGCGCCTTTTAAAATTTTTAAATCTTTCATAGTGTTAAATTTTAAATTAAAAGACCTTGAGCATTTTAAAACCGTCAAAGTTTCGGTTTATTCTTTGCGAAAGAATGTTGTTCCAACTCCTTGTCCTTTTGGAAAGAAGTTTATTTTTTAAGCTCATATTCGGAAGCTAATTCTT
>WTBJ01000021.1 GCA_013139135.1 Mycoplasmataceae bacterium
ATATAATGCACAATTCAATACCGATACAGCATAGTTATTGCACGTTGCTATATTTACCGATTATTTCTTTTATTGGATTAATTAATTAATTTAATTTAAAAAGAAAAATATTGACTATTATATACAATGTTACCCGAACGAATTAAAAATCCGATAAGTGGTCGAATGATTTTATCGATGGGACGAACAGCAAAAAACCTGTTGAGAGATGGATTTATTTTCTTTAGAAATAAATTAGTGGAGGCGATTCAGTTCGTTACGAATCCAATCGAAAAAAGTAGAAAATATTGGCCATTATTAAAAATTGGTAGCAAAGCATTTAATAATTTAATTGAAAATAATAATTACCAATTTGATGAAAATAGAGGACAACTTGAATTAATCCAAAGACTTGATATTAAATTTAGAACAAAAATTTTTAGTGAATTAAAATTAGCAAGTAAGGACCTATTCGAAGAAATATTATATAATATTTATATGCAAAATTTAGAAAAAAATATGTATGTTACAATAGAAAATATCACTTATGATTTTCAAAATTTGAATTCGAATAATCGAGGTGATTTAGCAAGAAATTATACTCAATTTTTAACAAATTTATATATGGTATTATACGAATTAGATGGTGAAGTTAATCACGAAGCGATGGTTTATATTACTGCAATTGAAATGGGTCAAAATTTTCAACATGGTGTAGTAAATATTACAAACGATGCTGAAAATTGTTATATCAAGTTGTTATCACATCACTTATATCAACTTGGACATAAAATCGATCAGGTTAAATTATTTAATGAACATACTTGCAATTTATCACAAAATGATATGATTGAATTAAGCAATAAATGTTGTTTAAAAACGATTATATACCTACCGGATGGTAATAAACACACCTTGGGTAAATATAACAATCATAAGAGCTTAAAAATATACTTGACGAACGGTCATGTGCAATTATACGAAAAAAAGAGCGATACTAGTATTATATATGTTAAAGATAACATGGAAGCTATTTCTAAAATTGATAAAGATTTTATGACTTTTAATAACAATATATATACTGATTTAATGAACAATATTATCTATATTGTTGACGAAAATAAAGATTTAGAATTGAATAAATGCTTTACTCAAACACAATTGTCATTAAAAAAATTTATGAATAAAAACAAATTTCACGCGATTAAATCAAACGATAAGAACATAATGGCTATGAAATCATTGATCCATAACAATATTCATTATAATAATAAAAGTGTTAAGGTTAATATGAAAATCGATATGAAAAAAGCATATTTTAATTTTGACAAAACCGAAAATTATACTGGATTACCGATCAATCTTTTATCATCTGTCGAATATAACGATGATACAAAATACTGTATAGATAAATATGAAGGATTTGCATTGTCAATTGATTATTTTGGAAATAGACGATGGTTATCGTTTCCATATATCAGATTTTTAAAGAAATATAATAAAAAAATTGATATTGAGGAGATGATGATATCATCTCGATCGATTAAAAAAATCAATAAAAAAATAATCGAAGATGATTATTTTAAAGTCGTTGGATTAATGAGCAAACATCAAACAACAATTTCTTTTATGTCTGAAGATCAAAATTTAGAAGTACCTGGATATGAATCCATCGATATATTATGTCCAGATGATATTATGATAAATATGAATGGTGAGATTGTATTAGAAGAGGGTGAAATATATAATGATAAGTCATTAAAAAAATTTGTTAGGCGTGTTGATTATATTAGTAAAATGTATTATCCGCATGTAAGTGCGTATATTCAACAATACATCGAATTAGAAATATTGCAATTTATTGAAACAAATAATATTGATATTAAAACGGAAATTGGTCGAATTTGGGTAGACGGTATTTCATTTATTGACAAGGATTATAAAATACCAGATACTTTTAGAATTGAAGAATGTAGTCAACCAATGTATTATAATTGTTCATATGAGACAGATAATATCATTAATAAATTATCACACAAATCAAAAACATTTATTGATATTTTACAAAATAAAAAGAACTTTTGCATTGATGGAGAAGCCGGGACAGGTAAAACAACGATGATTCGCAGTATAAATGAGCAATGTAGTGATAGTTTAATATTAGTCCCAACTCACGAAATCAAAAATGGAGTATATGACAATAAAAACGTACAGACGTACCAGAAAATAATAGCCCAAAATGAATTATTCCCATATAAACAGAATAATAAATCGATATATTTAGTAGACGAATGTTATATGATTCCATTTGAACATTGTAAAAATTTAAATGATATTAACAAGAATAATGTAATCATATATATTGGTGATAAAAACCAGTTACCAGCAATATTGCTTGATAAGAGTGATAAGAAAAAAGAAATACAATTTACACCATTCGATAAAAAGAAATTAGATCTTCGTGATAATGTAACTTTAACTAAAAATTATCGTCAAGAATCTGATAAGGATTTATTACAAATTTTACGATATGTTATTAAACATAAAAAATTACCAAAATCATACAAAAAGAAAATGATCAAATTATCTGACATTGATATAAATAACGATATCATTATTACATCGAAAAATGATCGCAGAAATATTATTAATAA
>WTBJ01000036.1 GCA_013139135.1 Mycoplasmataceae bacterium
CAAGGTTTACCCGCATCAGAACGCTTATGTTTTTTACCACAATTAGCACAACGATAATCTTTTATTGGGCCAAAAATTCTTTCATCAAAAAGGCCATCTTTTTCTGGTTTATGAGTTTTATAATTAATTGTTTCTGGTTTTGTTACTTCACCTGAAGTTCATGATTCAATTTCTGCTGAAGTAGTAATTGATAATTGAACTTTTTTTATTAAGTTTTTGTTTTCATTCATAGTTTTAATTTCCTTTTCTAGATTGTATTATCAATCTCCATTTTATTATTTTCCTCATCAAGGAAAGTAATTGTTAATCCAAGTCCTCGCATCTCATAGAAAAGAACTCAAAATCCCTCTGGAATTGATGGGGTTGGAAGTCTTTTTCCTTTTGCAATTGCATTATAAAGTTCATTTCTCCCTTTAATATCATCGGATTTTAGCGTAAACATCTCTTGTAAAATATTTGATGCTCCGTAAGCTTCAAGTGCTCAAGCTTCCATTTCTCCAAATCTTTGTCCACCATTTTGTGATTTACCACGTAATGGTTGTTGTGTGATTAAAGAGTATGGACCAATTGAACGCGCATGCATTTTATCATCAATCATATGTGAAAGTTTTAGCATATACATGACACCAACAGCAATTGGATTTTCATATTTATCACCAGTAATACCATCAGTTAAAATAAATTTACCTGAAGGGTTCATTTCTGCTTCCGCCATTAGGGTAGCAACATCTTCTGGAGTTGCACCATTAAAAATTGGTGTTGAAACTTTAACGCCTAATTTTTTAGCAGCCATTCCTAAATGTAATTCAAGCACTTGCCCGACATTCATTCTTGAAGGGACACCAAGTGGATTTAACATCATGTCAACGGGAGTTCCATCTTCTAAATATGGCATGTCTTCAACAGGTAATACACGAGAAATTACTCCTTTATTTCCGTGACGTCCTGACATTTTGTCACCCTCTTGTATTTTTCGCTTTTGCGCGATAAATACTTTAATGATTTTTTCAACACCATCATTCAATTTGTCACCATTTTCTTTAGAAAGAATTTTGATATCTTGAACAATTCCCTCTGCCGAATAAGGAACACGCAATGAAGAATCGCGAGTATTTTTAGCTTTATTTCCTAAAATTGCATCTAGTAATTTTTCTTCAGGAGAAAGATCATCTTCACCTTTAGGAGTAATTTTACCAACTAAAACATCTCCAACCTTAACTTGAGACCCAATAATAATAATTCCATCTTCATCTAAATTTCTTAATGATTCTTTAGAAGCGTTTGTAATATCACCAGTGATTTGTTCCTCACCTAATTTTGTTGATCGTTGTTCAATTTTATGTTCTTCAATATGAATTGAAGTATAAACGTCATCTTTGACAAGACGTTCTGAAAGGATAATTGCATCTTCATAATTGTAACCCCTTCATGTTGTGAAGGCCACAACAGGATTTTGTCCAATTGCAAGCTCTCCATTATCAACAGAAGGACCATCAGCAATGATTTGACCCATCTTAATATTTTCCCCTATTTTCACTTTAGGGATTTGATTAATTGTTGAACCTTGATTTGAACGAACAAACTTTTCAAGTTCATATGTTTTTTCAAAATCGCCTTCAATAATTATTTTTGTTGAATCAACAAAAAGAACTTTTCCTGACGCCTCTGCTTTAATTGTCGTTGGTGAATATTTAGCTGATTCTTCTTCTATTCCTGTCGCAACAATTGGAGCTTCAGGACGAATTAGAGGAATTGCTTGTCTTTGCATATTTGCACCCATTAATGCTCGGTTTGCATCATCATGTTCTAGAAATGGAATATGCGCGGTTGCAACAGATACAGTTTGTCGTGGTGAAACATCCATCAATGTAACATCTTCTGGATTAACAGTAATAAATTTACCATCTTGACGAACAATTACTTCTTTGTCAAGAATAACTCTATCAACGCTAACGTTAATTGTTGCTGGCGCAATCAATTCATTTTCTTCAAGATCCGAAGTTAAGAAAACTGCTTCGTTATCAACGATTCCTTTTTTAACTTTAAAATATGGAGTTTCTAGCAATCCAAATTTATTTACACGAGAGTAAATAGCAAGATTCAAGATAAGTCCAATATTTGGTCCTTCTGGAGTTTCTATTGGATCAATTCTTCCATAATGAGTATTATGTATCCCACGAACAATTAGTGAAGCCGTATCTCGAGAAAGACCACCAGGCCCTAATGAAGTAATTCTTCTTTTGTTTGAAATTTCTGCAAGCGGATTAATTTGATCCATAAATTGTGAAAGTTGTGATGAATTAAAGAAGTCCTTAATTGCTGATTCCATTAATTTATGATTAGTAATTGATTTAACAGTTACACCATCCAAAATTTTTGCTGAAATACGATCACGAAGGTTTTTTTCAATTCTTGTTAAACCAATTCTAAATTGGTTCTTTAATAAATCATTAATTGTTTTCAATTTACGATTTGATAGTGAATCAATATCGTCATAATGATAAACGCCTTGTTCAAGATTAATCATGTATCCATAAGTTGCAATAATATCTGAGATTGTTAAGTGCTCATAATTGACTTTACTATTTGAAATTATATTAGAAATTTCAGGATATTCTACATTATTATAATCAGTCTTATTAACAAAAACTTTAATCAAATTAACTTGAGAAAAAAGACGTTTTTCTTGTTCAGTTAAAGTTTCAAGATAATTTTTTCCTAAAACAACAGGATCAATTCTTAAATCTGTTAATTTTAATTGATTACTTGTTTGTAATTCGTTAATTTTTAACGCTAATTCTTTAGTAACTAAAGTTCCTTTTGAAGCAATAACATTACTATCAACATCTAAAACATCAGCTGCTAAAATACGATCTAAAATACGTGAATATGGTGATAATTTAGCATTCATTTTGTATCGTCCAGTTCTTGAAAGATCATATCTTCTTCGATTAAAAAGTAATTGCGAAATTGCTTCATTAACTGAATTTTGTGATAAACGATCTCCTGCATTGATAACTTTAAAAATATCTGAACGAGATTTAAATGGTTCTGAATCTTCTGTTTTTACTTTACGAATTGATTCAATAATTAAATCATTATTTGCGAACAACTTACGAATTTCAATATTTGGAATTCCAAAAGCATTTAATAACTGAGTGGCTTTGATTCGTTTTGATTTATCAATTTTTAATTTAATATCACCAGGATCTGTGCCTAGTAATTTGTAATCTTTATAATCAAGTTCAAATCAAGCTCCTCTATTTGGTAAAATACTTGCTAATTTGAAAACTGAAGCATCTGAAGCAGATTGAGCTCTTGAAGCTTTCATATGTTCAAAGTATGCCCCAGGCGCTCGTACGATTTGCGAAATAATAACTCGTTCAGAACCATTAATAATAAATGATCCACCGTCAGTCATTAATGGTAAATTACAAATGAATGATTCGTCTTCATGTAATTTTTCACCTGTTTCAACTTCAATAATTCTAAATTTAGCTTTTAATGGTGCATAAAAATTAGCACCTCTGCTTTTTGCTTCTTTAATTTCAAACTCACGATTTTTTGGAAGTTCCAAATTTAATTTAATAAATTCGACACGTAATTTATTTTTTGTTGATGAAATTGGATAAATTTCCTTAAAAATTTCTTCAATTCCTGTTTCAATAAATTTTTTAAACTCATCTGTTTGAATTTTTAAAAGATCAAAAACTTCAAGTTCGTTTTTGTTCTTTTGATAATTTAATCTGGTAGTTCCAATTCCAAATTGTTCTTTTTTATAGCTCATTTTACCTCCGCTTTGATATTTGTCTATATAAATAGGAAAAAAGGGGGATACGTCAATATCCGTCCTTTTAGTGTTTTATAAATTGTTATTCCGCAACAATATCTGCCCCAATTTCCTTAAATTTAGCAACTAATGCTTCTGCTTCTGTATCGTCAAGTCCTTCTTTAATAACTCCACCTTTTTCAGCAAAGCCCTTAGCTTCCATTAAACCTAATCCTAAAATTTCTCTAACCAATTTAATTGTAGCAATTTTATTTGCTCCTGGTCCAAGTAGTTTAACAGTTTTTTCCGTTGATACAGCTTCGCCTGCTGATGCTGCAACTGGTGCTGATGCTGTTACACCAAATTCTTCTTCGATTGCTTTGACTAATTTATTTAGTTCAATAACTTTCATTTGTTTTAATTCTTTAATAAAATCTTCTATTTTGATTGCCATTTTAATCTCCTTTAATTATATACTTTCTTTTTGTTTAGCAACTTGGTCTAATGAATATGCCAAGTTTCGAATTGTTCCAGTAAGTGCTGATAACAATAATGAAAGTAATTCATCTTTTGCTGGTAATCCAGCTATTTCTGTAATCTTTTGCGCATCGTAAAAGACTTCGTTAATATATCCACCCTTAAAATTTAACTTATCATTATCTTTAATAACTTTATAAAGTTCCTTTAAGGCTGTTTGTTCATCATTATTAATAAATAAAAACGCTGATGAACCAGTTAAAACATCATTTATTTCTGTCTTTCCCGAGTTTGTAAATGCTATTTTTGCTAATCTGTTTTTAAAAACCTTGTTTATTCCATTAGAGTTACGAATGTTAGTTCGTAATTTTGCTTGTTGATTTGCATTTAATCCAAGATATTCTCAAACTACAATAATTTTTGCATTTGAAATTAATTCAGTTAATTCTGCAACATTAGCTATTTTTTGTTTTTTTGTAATTGCCATCTGGATTTACCTCTATTCTTTTATAATCTTAATTCCGGGTCCCATTGTTGATGAAATCGTAATAGTATTAAGATAATTTCCTTTTAAATTATTAGGTTTTTTGTCTTTGATTAAATTGAAAATTACATTATAGTTTTCAACTAAATCAGTTGTAGGAAAAGATTTCTTCCCAATAGATAGTGCAATAATACCTTCTTTATCAGTTCGATATTCCAATTGCCCCTTTTTAATATTTTCTACAGCAGTTTTAACATCTGTAGTTACTGTTCCTAATTTTGGATTTGGCATTAGACCCTTTGGTCCAAGCACTTTTCCAAATCGAGCAAGTTTAGGCATAAATAATGGAGTCGTAACGATAAAGTCAAAATCAAATCAATTATTTTTTGTAACTTTATCCATAATTTCGATTCCGCCAGTATGATCTGCTCCCGCTTGTTTAGCGATTTCTAAATCAGCAGTTTCACCAATTACTAAAACCTTGGCATTACGCCCAGTTCCATGTGGTAAAACTATTGAACCTCTTATTTGTTGTTCAGCTTTTGTTGTATCTAAATTTAAATTAAATGCAACTTCAACTGCAGGGTCAAATTTTTCGAATGAATTCTTTTTTAAAATTTCAATTCCCTCAGTGATTGAATATTCCTTATTTTCATTAAAGTTTGAATAAGCAATTTTTAAGTTTTTTGATCACTTAGCCATTATTTATCCTCTCCTTCAATTGTAATTCCCATATTCTTTGCAGTTCCTCTAACCATTGACTCTGCTGATTTTAATGAAGTAGTATTTAAATCCTTCATTTTATATTCAGCAATTTCTGTAAGTTGCTTTAGTGAAATTGAACCAACAATTTCCGAACCTGTTTTTTTTGCGCCTTTGGTGATTCCCGCTGCTTTGATTAATAAAGATGCAACTGGTGATGTTTTCAATTCAAATTGATAAGAACGATCATTGTAAGCAGTTATAACAACTGGAACAATATCACCTTCTCGGTCACGAGTGGCATTATTAAATTCTCTTGTAAAACCAACCATATCAATGCTAAGTCCAGCAAGTTCTGGGCCGGGTTTAGCTTGACCAGCTTTAAATTGTAATTTTGTAATTCTTGTAACTTTTCTCGCCATTTAAGTCCCTTTCTTTTCTCATGCAACAATAAATAAAATAAATTAAGACCTAACCCGATATGGACTAAGCCTTAATGAAACAAATCATTTTAATAACTTGAGCGGCAATTTTAAGTATTTCTACCGCCGCTTTCTTTAGCTACATCTTTGTAATTTTAACAAAAACAATAAAAATTGTATTATTTTTTTACAACATTAGTGAGGTCAATTTTAACTTGGATTATTCTCCCAAAAAATTCGAGTTCAATTGTCACAAGTTGTTTAATGAAATTAATTTCTCCAACCTTACCATCTTTATTTGCGAAGTCGCCACTTTTAACAGTCACGATGTCTCCAATTTCATAATCAACATGTTGTAAAAATTTACCTTTAACTTTAACGGTAATGTTTTCACGTTGCATCTCTTCCTCTTGAATCGCTGAAATTATTTTATTAATTTGCGCTTCTGGAACCGGGGTTGGTTTAGTTCTTTGACCAGATGATCCAACAATTCCCGTAACATATTGAGTATTTCTAATGACGTATCAAGATTCATCAGTCATATAAACTTTTACATATAAATAACCAGGAAACATCGGTTTACGCCTAACGTTTAATAATTTAGTTGTGTGATAAGTCATTGGCAATAAAACTTCTTTAATTCCTGAATCGGGTTCACTAAAATCACGATTCTCCAATGATTCCTTAACTTTTTGTTCATGATTTGGAATAACTTGAACAATATATCATTTTTGTTTGTCTTGTTTAATCACTTATTCTCCTCTTTTTAAAGTACATTAATCAATGCTTCAACGCTAACGCTAAAAACAAATACAATTAATACTAATGTAATTATTATTATTATAGTTGAAATAAACACTTTTAATGTTTTTCTGGTGTTTGACCACCGAATTTTTCTTACTTCTCTTGGTAAATTTTTAAAAAAATCCATTATCTTGTTTCCTTGTGCAACGTATGTTTATTACAAGTTTTACAATATTTTTTAATTTCTAATTTTGTTGGATTATTTGGATCCTTAAAAACATTATAATTTCTCGAAAGACATTCATCGCATATTAAAATTACTTTTTTTTTCATTCCCTTACCTTTAATAATTATATTGTAATCTAAAAAAGATTTTAATCATACATTGAAATTATTGTTGTTGCTTTATTAAATATTTTTGCTTTTCGTTGATAAACGGTTTGAAGCGGAATAGATAACATTTCTGAAATTTGTTTCGGGGTTTTTTCTTCTACCAGTAAACTAAAGATTTTTTGTTCTTGATAGTTTAATTTTCCATTTACTAAACTTAATGTTTTAACAATGTTTATTAATGGATTATTTTCAAATACTACTTTGTCATATTTATCTAGATATAAGTCTGCATAATTCATGACCATGTTTGCTTTCGTAACAAAGTGACGTAATTCATTTTGAATACTATAAAACATAAATTCCTTTATGTATGCTGGTAAAGATTTTTTGTGTTTGCCATCATAATTAATTATGATTAAATAAAAACACCCCATGCATAGGCCTTTGACTTCGTCGTATGTAAAGGGTATTGCGGGGTATTTATTTTGAATTATTCGGATGTAGGTTTTAATTAAATTATCATATTGTTCTAAGAGTATCGAGAGGCTCTGATTGTTCTTGAAAATCCTGACTTGTTTAACTAAAGTATATTGAGTTCATATTTCGTTCATTTTACTTATATATTTCATATAAGATAATTGCAGTAGCCGAGGAAACGTTTAATGATTCAACGTTATTTGTCATTGAGATTTTAATATTAAAATCAGCGCGGCTTTGTAATGATTTTCGAACTCCTTTCCCTTCACTACCAAAAATTATCACTTTCTTCTTAAACTCCTTAATTTTTGAAAGATTTTTTTCGCCAGTAAGAGAAGTTGAAATAATTCAATAATTATTTTTTTTAAGTTCATTTACAACATGGTTGATAGAACTTGCTTGAGCAATTTCTAAATTAATTCATGCTCCCGAGGAAGCTTTGATTGAAGTAGCGTTTAAAGGTGCTGATTCGTACTTTGTTAAGATAATTGAATTAACACCAAAGGCAGCGGCATTTCGCATAATTGATCCAAAATTTTGCGGATCTGAAATATGATCTAATAATAAAATAGTATTTTCTTCTCTTAAACTATTGTTTTTTATTAATTGATCAACAGACAAAATCTGCGGATCAGTAATTTTTGCGACAATGCCTTGAACATTTTTGTTCGGAAACATTTTTTTGTAATTTATTTCCGACAATTTTTTAGGTTCAATGTTCAATTTTTTAAGTTCATTATAAAAAGAGTTATGTCTTTTTACATCAATAAATAACTCCAGTAGTAAATCACTTTTTTTATCAATCAATTCCTTAATTGGATTTTTTCCATATATATACATTAAATTATCCTCAATTCTTTTCTCATCTCATCAGTTTTTACATAGTCTTTATTTTTGTAATATGTTTGAAAATCGTTCATTTTTTTAGTATCTATTTTTATATTAAATCCAATTAACTTAAATGTTCCAATTAATTTATTCAATTCATTGCCATTAATTATATTATCGGATGATGAATTTATTTTTTTAATATTTTCTTCAACCATAGTCCAAAATGAAGTAAAATCTAGATTATTATTTAAAAGTAAAATTAGTTCCTTGTTAATTTTAGGGTTTAGTTTAAATGATTGATTTTTTCTTAATAAACCTACGAACATATTATTAATCTTTGCGATTTTGTTTATCGATGTGTCGACTAAGTCTTGACTAAAATCAAGTGGTTTTAAGTAATTTGTAGAAAGCAAAATAAAGCGCAACAAATTTTGGTCATACTTCTTAATGAAATCTTTGACATAAACAGTATTACCAAGCGACTTAGACATTTTTTGATCATTAAAATTAACGTGTCCTATATAGATTCAATTCTTAGCAAGTTTTTTTCTATTTAGACTCTCAAATTGTGCCGCCTCGTTGACGTGATGTGGAAATCTCAAATCAATTCCCCCACCATGTAAATCGATTGTTTTATGATTAAAATATTTGTCAACAAAAAATGAGCATTCCGTATGTCAACCCGGTCTTCCCTCACTTCAAGGCGATTCATATTTTAGGCCATGTTGAGATTTTTTTCATAAAACAAAATCATGATTAAATTCATTTTTTTGTTTTAAATTTTCCAAATTAATATTTGCAAATTTAGCATAATTTGGAAATTTAACGATTGAAAAATAAACTGAACCGTCCTTTTCATAGGCGAATCCCTTATCAATAAGTTTTTCAATAAAAATAATCATTCCGGAGATGTTGGTTGTAACCTGGGGCATAATGGTTGGTTTCAAGATATTCATTTCTTTCAAAATATTTAAATATGCTTGAATATATTTTTCACTTATTTTGTGCTCGGTAGTTTTTTCTTTTTGCGCCTTAATAATTATCTTATCGTCAAGATCCGTTAAATTATTTACGTATTTAAAATGTTTATTTTCTCCAAGTAGACGATTGATAAGATCAAATACCAGAATTGTTCGTAAATTCCCAACATGAATATCGTCATAAGTAGTTGGACCGCAAAGATATAATTTGGCATTTGGTTTTAGTTTTAATTGTTTTTTAGTAAAAAAATTTTCTATTTTCATAATTAAATTATATGTTTAATAAATTATTTTTCTAAAATAAAATGTTTTGGCTCTAGTTCCCGATATTTCACAATTTCATATTTGGGATAAATATATTTTTTATCAGGAAAAAATGTGTTGGAAAGATTCAGAGTTTTAATTTCATTTAAGATTTCAAATTGTTCAATTGTTATTTTATGTTTCGGGTTTTTATATATTATATTTTGCGGCCCCATTTCAATTACATAATTATTTTTAAAAACAAAACCATAAAGATGTTTGTCAGTGAAATCAATAAAATGTGATGAAACAAGAACATAGTGCATTTCAATTTTTTTATTGATATTTGTTATCGAAGAACTTAAACTATTATAATCATGGAATTTAATTTTATTGGCTTCAAAATCAATGAATAATTTTTTGTTTTGCAAAGAACTTAGGTAAACCTCCAATAAAACTAGGTCTTTGGCGCTTAAATTTTTTACTTTTTTAGCTAGTAATTCATCACCAAAGATTAAAAGCAAGTCATTATTTATCGTTTTCACAAATTTTTGTTTTTGAGAGTGGGTCATTCTATGGGTGTTTTCGATTTTAATATTTAACTTATTTTTTTCAATAAAATTAATAATTCCCTCATCAGATTTATTTGTGACCTCTGTTAAATATTTAACTTTTAATTCCTCTTTTCTATTTTCTAATTTCAACTCGAAAGAAGAAATAATATTTAGAATATGTTTTTCATTCATTTTATGATTGATTATCGATTGTTTTTTCTTAAAAATTTTTAATTCATCCTTGAGTTTTAACAATTTCATTTGATACAAAAAATTAATTCGTGATTTTTCGTTTCTTAAAGATCAACTATTTAGAGATAACGTAACCTTGTTATATCATTTTAAAAATTCATTTATCGAATTTTTAAAAATCTTAATATTATATAAACTATATACTTTCTGTAAATCAGTTATTCTTTGATCATAAATATTTAAAACTGTTTTCACTTCTTTAAATATTGTTAATTCATATTTTAATTTTATTAAATCCGATTCATAAATATTAATGATATCGCGAATAATTTCTTTTCTTTGTTTTTGTTTTGTTATTTTAATATTTTCATTTATATTTTTTGTTGTTTCATCAATGTAGTTAATTATTTTTTCTAGTTCATTTCTAATGTATGATTTTAATTGCGTAAATGAATGAGAAAAAACTAATTTTGAATTTTCAAAAATTTTTACACATGTATTTAATTTGGCTTTTATTATTACTTTTTTAAAGAGAAGCGGATTTTCTTTAATCAATTTTTCTAAAGCAATCAAAGTTTCTAAAACATTGTCCTTTGAAACATTTTTTTCATATTCATAAAAAATTTCCTTAGAAACGTGAAGATTACTGTGTTCGATAGTGTTAACAACAGTATGAATTAATGTCTTAATTTCAAATGTCATTAAGGTCAAAGTTTTTTGAGCTATTTTTCGAGAATTTTTTTTGAATTCTTTTTTCTCAACACGATAAAGCATTGTAATTGTTTGCATTAAAACATCACTCATTCGAGTATAAGAAAGTCTTTCCAATTCAAGTTCTTTAGTAATATTCCTAATTTTTTCTTTATAAATATTTTTTTCCAATGAAATCTTTTTGTGCTTAATGTCTTTTATTTGCGTTGCGATTAGAATTTTTTCTTCAAATAACTTACGGACGGTTTCAAAGTGTTTATTATTTTCAAAATCTTCGACATCTTTAATCGCTTGTTTATCAACCAACTTATTAAGTTCTTTTTTCAATTCAAAGCCATTTATTTTTAAAAAGATATTTTTATTATCATATAAAATAAAATTATTGTCATGAATAACATCCTTGATATAGTGTTTTAAGAGCTGTGAAGATTGAATTGGAGAAATGTTAATTATTTTATATCCACTTGTTTTTGCGGAACGATAAAAAAAATTCTTATCATCAGGAGATAAAAAATTGAATGCTCAAATTTTTTTATATTCGTCATTGTCGATTAATTTTAGAATCGTATAATAATTTTTAAAATTAAGGATATTTTCGTTATTTTTATTCATTTAAAACCTCAAAAAAATTTCAATATTTTTTTAAGTCGTTTGGCACATTGTTTAAATCAGAATTATAAAATGGAATTCATGTTTTTACATAATGATTATTGGATAAAAAGAAAGTCGGCGGCGAAATGTTATTATTGAAATCCATTTTAATTAATTTATCAATGCTTCTTTTCGAAATTATATTTAAATTTTCAATTGTTTTATAATGCAACGGATGTTCCAATACTTCTCTAGTCGTTCCAAGCTCAACAATTTGTTCACCTTTTAAAACGGCGATTACATCAACAATATTGGTGCAATAATCAAGATTCTTATTGAAAAAAATAAACGATATTTTAAAAACCTTTTTAGCATTGTTAATTAAAATTATTAATTGCTTAATTTCCTTAGGGGTTCAAATATTTAAATTTTCATCAAAAATTATAATGTCATTGCCGGCTATTATTTTTTGAATTAGGGAAAAATAATAGTGTTCAAATAGAGTTAAATATTTTATTGGCATCACATAATAACTAATAAAGGACTCAATTTGAGATAGAGTTAAAAGCGAAAATATTTCTAATTTTGCATTTAAACCCTTTTTGTTTGCTGATAAATATAAAAAAGAACCAATTGATAAATATCGATACTTTAAAGGAATATTTACGGTTACTGTCGCAATCTTTAACTGTTTATTAATTTTAGTTACAGATTCCTCTTCATTTAAAATTACTTTTCCTGACTCAAGTTTGAAGTTCTTTTCTTTCTGGAAAAAAGATTTTAAATAGTTTATTGATGTTTTTTCATCACCAATAAAGGCGATGGATTCTCCACGTCTCAAGTCAAATGATAAGTCACTTAAAATTTTTAAATTATCGAGTCAAAAACTAGTTGAAATAAATTTAATCAACGTTTCATTATATAAAAATTTATCCTCAATTTGCTTTTTATTATTTATCATTTTAAAGAAGAACCAATAATAAAATTAATAAGGATAAACCAATCGAAAAAATGACATAAAAAACATAATATTTTTGCTTTTTGAATTTTAAAAAAACAAAAATATTATGTTTTTTTTCTTTTCTAATCAATGAATTAGTTGTTTTTTGATCCTTAATTATTTCACTAGTCATTATATTTTAATTATACTATGGAGTAATTGTTGTCGTTGTTTTAAGTGCAATTAAAGAGTAGCGAATCATAAACCAAGTAAAGAGCGTTGAGAGGGGAACAAGATAGGAAGAGTCTAATAATCTTGTAACTAGTTGCATATAATAAGGAAGTCCGTAATAAAAGTATTGAGTAAACGGGCGAATAATAATCCCTCCTCAAAGTCTCGTGACTGCTTCAATGAAAAAAATCATTACAAATAAATTTAAATTTTTTTTATCTTTTTCATCATCACTTTTTAATGTTTTATTAAAAAGAAATAAGAAAAACATTTCACTAAAAACTAACATAATTGTTCCAGAACTAACTCCAAAAATAAACAAGGTTTTATTTTCTTCAAAGCTCCCTTCAGTTCCGCCCAATTGATCTCAAAAATACTTAATTGTCGGTGCTGAAACAATTAACATAAAAGCAAAAAAGACGAGGACAAGTTGAAATACAATAAAAGAATATCAAGGGCTGGATTTCCCGTCTTTTTTGAAAAAGAATCGTCCCATTATTCCAGCCATCAAACCAGTCAAAGGCAAAGTAAAAAAGGGCAATAACTGGAAAGTTCAATGATGAATTAAAAAAACATTTGTCGGATCACAAATTGCTCCAAACATTATTCCCTCAAGAGGTCCAAAAATAAAACCAACGGTAATAATTGTTATTTCACTCATTGAAATTGGAATGAACGTTGCCATCCCAACCGTTCATGGTTGAATTAAAACAGTAAGAAGTTCTTGAACAATAAAAATAGCATAAAAAAGGGAAATCAAAGAAATTTTATTAATTGTAAAAAATTTTCTTTGCTCTTTTTTATACCGGTAGAGATAATAAAATATCGCTCCAAGAGCAACTAATATTGAAATTAATAGTAACAATCCATAAATTATATAATCCAAATTTGAACGCTGATTTTGGCTAGCGAATGACACTAACAAATTTGAATTGTTTAATGATTGATTATTGATTAATGTTGTTGTTGTTTGAAACCTCACAAATTTTTCGTAATCAATTATTTATTGTTGATCGAGAAAAATTTTCATCATTAATTTCATTATAAAGCAATTGCAAATCTGAAAGTGATAAATTCTCACGATTCAATCTCAATTTGGCAAGTTTTAATTGATTCACTGTTAATAATTTTTGAATTTCTTGATTTTGCAAAACTGATTTACAATGTTTTTTTTGAATTGTACATGTTTTGTCAGTTTTTTTCTTATTATAGGGTTCAATCGAATTCATTTTTTTAATCGTTGCTAAAAACTGCTTTTCAATACGGTGATCCTCGAAAATGATTGCTGATGAAGTTGCATTAATGATTTTTAAAACATCTGCAATGTCTTGTGCTTTTTTAATATAAACATAATATCAACAATTTTTTCGTAACGACATCGTTTTAATATTCATTGTTTCAAAAGCCTCCTTTAAATCTAATGAATGTTGGAAGTGTTTGATTCTAATTTCAAAATGATAATATTTTGAATCAAATGAATTTACTCAGCCCGTTCCTAAAAATGATCCGGCTAAATATGCTTTTGTTTCTTTTGCGGTTGAGATTGTAAAATCACCCATTATTGATGCTAGATTAGATAGTATTTTTGGATGTTCAATAATAAATTTTAGTAATGTCTTTGTTTTTTCAACTCTAATTGGTTTTTGGAACACCTCTAAATATAATTTCCTGAAATCGGCTTCATGCTCGATTAAGGTTGTCTTAAAGATGTATTTCCCATCAGTAAAACGCCCCGTTGTTCTGATAAAGGAATATAGAAAAATATTTTTTTCCTCTAATGTTGCTCAGGGGTAATTTATTATTTCAGTTTTAACTTGTTCTGAGAATGATCTTTTATCTTTATTCATTTTATTTTTGTCTTTTAATTAGCTATTTAAATCAATATATTTTTTTGCTGCTAAAGCAGCGTGAGTTCCATCACTGGTGGCTCCCGTAACTTGTTTAAAGGGTTTATTTAAAATATCTCCAGCGGCAAAAACTCCATCAACTTTTGTTTCTGCGGTTTTTAAATCAACATCAATAAAGCCTTTTTTATCGGTAATTTTTGTATTTTCCAAAAATTTTGAAGCGGGAGTAAAACCAACATAGGTAAAGACTCCAGTTAATGGAATTTCCTTAATTCCCTCTTTTGTTTTTATGACAATTCCGGTAACTTTTTCATCATCGCCTTTAATTTCTAAAACTTTACTATCAACCATTAAATTGATATTTTTAGTATCACGAATTTTTTTCATAGTAACACCTTCTGAAATAAATGAAGGGTATTCATTTATTACATAAACTGTTTTTGCAAATCCAGCGCCAAATAATGACTCTTCGGTTGCAGCATTACCACCACCAATAAGTGCAATGTCTTGACCTTTATGTAAGGCACCATCACAAACAACGCAATTTGAAACCCCTTTGCTATAATATTTTCAATATCCAGGAACATCCAATGGAATTGGAGTTGTCCCTGAAGCAATAATAATCGTTTTTGTTTCTAATTTTTCGCCATTTTCTAACTCAACAATTTTGTTTGCAAAAGATTTTAAATTATCAATTTTAACTACTTTTTCAGCAATGTACTCAGCGCCCATATTTTGTGATTGTAGAAAAAATTTAACCGCAACATCCCCACCAGTAAGACCACTATCAATCCCTGGATAATTTTCCAAATTATGAGTATTTATTAATTTTCCACCAGGGGCAGAAAATTCAATCAAACCTGTTTTAAGTTCTGCTCGCGCCGCATAAATTGCCGCTGAAAGTCCAGCAGGACCTCCACCAATAATTAATACATCATATTGATTTTTATTCATAAAATTTACTCCTTTTTCTCAATATAATAATTATATTAAACTTTGAGGATTTTTTTGTTTTTTATACCATTGAAAATAAATAAAAGTAAAAATTCCTAGAAGTATTAATAAAATTGCGAAAAAGAATGAAGTCGGAAAATCGCCAATTTTCATAATATATGCATCATCACGAAGTAATTCCATTGTTGTACGAATAATTCCATAAAAGATGAAAAATAAAGCGCCGTGTGTTCCCTTTTTAAACCAATCAATATTTTTACAAATAAAAGTAATAATAATTCAAGCCCAAAACGTTGCCAAGGATTCATACAAGAATAGTGGTTGACGGTATGCTAACGTTGCCGTATCATTATCATAAATTAGCATTCCGGATTTAATATAATCTGGTAGAAATTCCAAGATATTTGGTTGATAATAAATGGTAATAAAATCAACTGATTCATTAATATTTAGTGAATCAGAAAAATTTGGAAAATATTCTTGAATTAAGCTTACTGGAATATAATATTGTTCACCAATTGGTTGGCCATAAACATTATAATCATAAAAATTTCCCCATCTAGCGAGGGATTGTCCGATAAGAATATTTGGAGCAAAGATTGAAAAGACTACTGTTCACTCAATCGTTTTTATATAAATCTTGCTATAAATAAAAATAGATCCAATACCAAAAAAGATTGAACCCAAAATTGACCTTCCAGTTTTTAATGAAAAGAAACTAAAAAATCCATGAATATCTTGCGGATTAAAAGCAAGATATCATCATCTTGCTCCTAATGATCCAAATATTGCTGCAAGTGTTATTAGTGCTGCAAAATGGAAGGTTGAAAACCCATGGTTTTTTCATTCTAGGTAACAAAATAGTGTTACTAATAAAAATCCAAATAAAACAAAAACTCCATAGGTTGAAACTGAAATTGGTCCAATCATAAAAAGAACTGATAAATCGCCCTCGTTATGAATTGTTAAATTCTCAAAAATTGTTACTATATCTATCAAATTCATTATTTTTTAAACAGTCGACTTTGCAAATCATCAATTGCAATGTAATTATCATATTTTCTTTGTTTATGACTAATGACAGCAGCCTCAACAATTGAAGATAAATTACGACCCTTATCAACTGGAATTTGGATTTTGGGAATATTAATTCCAACTATCTTATAATTTAATCTTTTTTCACCAAGACGTTCAATGACTGACTTTACACTTGCCAAATCAACTAATTCAATTGTTAAATCTAAAAAAGATTCATGCATCATCGCTTCGATTCCAAACATATCTCGAGCATTAATTACTCCAAGACCCCGTACTTCAATAAAAGATCTAATTGCTCTTGGCGCTTTCATAATAACCTTACCAGAAACAGCTTGAGCATCAATTGCATCATCACCTATAAAAAAATGATTTTTGTTGATTAATTCAAGTGCTAATTCTGATTTACCAATTCCTGATTTACCAATAATTAAAACTCCCTCACCATAAACAGACATCATTGTCCCATGTATTCTTTTTGAAACAGAATACTTTCTAATTAAATATTTCTCAATTGTATTAATTGTTTCTCTTGGAGAAAGTTCTGTTGAAAAAAGGCTAATATTATTTTCTTTAGCGTGTTTCAAGATTTCATTAAAATTTTTATTATGTTGAACGATCAAGATTTCAATCTTATTTTCAATTAAAGATGAAAACAATATTTCTAGCTCACCTTTGGTAATTTTGTTGTTTTCACGAAGGATAATAATTGTTCCTGGAACAATGGGAAATGATGAAACTAAAATATCTTGGTATTCAACACAAAATATTTCTGTTTCTTTGATTAAGAGTAGTTCGGGTTTAATATTTACCTTAGTAGCGAGTAATTTTAAATTAAATTTCATTTTCACTCCTATTATACTAAGAAAAAGAAAAAGAACATTATTATGTTCTTTTGCTAATTAGTAATGAAAATAATTCACCTTTTGTTTGATTGTCTGGAAAAGAAATATTTAATTTTGTTAAATTTTCTTGAATCTCGGTAACATTTAAATTATCAAATTCTATCATTAAATTAAACATCATAACTTTTGTACCTTGTCTTTTTAATTTAATTCCCTTTTCAATGAACTTATCTTTTAATTGTTGTTTCGTGATTGCTTTGAAATCATTAATTATTTTATTTAAATAAAACTCTGATGTTTTTTCATCATAAACAATCTTTAATTTTTTTGCTGTTGTTTTTAATTGAAATAATGGATCATTTTCTTGAGGAATTATTTCAGGTTTTGTAACCAAATTTTCTTGAATTATTTCAGTTTTTGTAACCGGAATTTCTTGAATTATTTTAGTTTCTGTCACCGGAATTTCTTGAATTATTTTAGTTTTTGTAACCGGGTTTTTTGAATTTTTTTCTTTCTTTATTACCGGTTCTTTATCGCCTTTTTTTAATTTTGGCGGTTCCTTATTGTCTTTTTTTGCAGCATCTTTTTTCTCTTGCAGTTTTTTAAACAAATATGATTCCCTTATTTTTTCCTGAATTGTCTTGACCTTTTCGTCTTCAAGTTTCTTTTGTTTAATATATCAATTGTAATCAGGGATTGTGTCTTTTTTAATCAATTCACTTCATTCGGTATTAACATAAAAATATTTTTCAAATTCATTATAAGGAACTAGATTATCATAAGTTCATTTTACTGTTTTTTTGGTTTTATAAGAATTAAAATCAACATTTTTTATTCGTTTTTTATTATAAAAAATAATTGCAAGAAGGAATAAAACAGTAAATAATGTTGTAATTACTTGTCCAATATAGGCACGATTTGCCAAATTATTGGGATCAGAACTTTGAATAATATCAATTAACGGCGTAATGAATAGGATGATAAAAAAGAATAAACTTGAAGAGATTAGAGCAAGAATGGAAACAAATGAAAAGAAAATAAATCCTCTTGTTTTTTCAACTTCAACTTTTTTAGTTTTACGATTTGAAATCCCTCCGGCAAGAATCATCGAATAAAAAATAAACATCACAACGGCAGCAACATTAGTAGCTACAGCAGTCATCGCTAAATCTCCGCCATTTAAATAATTGGTTTCACTTCAGTTAAAAGCTAAAGCATCACAAGATCGGTATAGTACTCCAAAGAAAACCATAATCGCAATTGAACGTATTGCTGAATTTTGCGGAATCATTGCTTTATTTCGCTTCATTAATTCACCATTTTTATCTCTAATTAAATTTTGTTGTGAAGCATCAGCTATATTTCTTGAGAGTGCTGAACTTAATCCATTAACAGCAACAAGAACAGAAATCATAATTAACAAGGCAAGGGTTGGGGCTATCCATTTCTGATTTGGAAAGATATTCAACATTATTGTTGTGATTGAAAACGGATTAGCATTTTCATCTCCAAATAAGCTACTATCAGCAAGAATCATTGTTGATAATGAATAAAGGATATAAATTAGTATTGTCACAATCATTGAAATTATTAAGGCGTTTTTATAGGTATTTTCCGATTTAGCTTCAAGTGATAATGAATCTGCATATAAAAACCCATCAAAAGAAAATAATACTGCAGGTAAAGCCATTAGGGAAAGAGTTAAATATTGCGTTGGAGTTGCTTTACCGTTAATATTATTTATCGGCGAATTAGGATTAAAAACCTCATTAGGGACATCATTTGCAGAAACAATACTAAATACAGCAAGAATTGCAACAAACATTACAACAACTAATGGAATCATCTTGATAACTGTTCCAACGTTTTGAAAAACTTTTCCTGGTTTTGATGTAAATGAGTTTATTAAAGTTGCAAATAACATAAAACCAAAACCAAGGAAAGTAATAAATAAAAACCCTGTCATCGGTTTAATTTGTTCAATTCCGAAGGCGGCTACTAACGAGCCACCAAAATAATTAGCGGCAAAAAAAGCAAGGGCTATTGTTAAGAGCGGTAAGTAAACAAATGTAATGTAAAATCCAATAATTATTGCGAAATTATCGCCTAAAAATTTCTTTGATCAAGCAAGAACTGTTCCTTGCTCTTTAGAAAGTTTTGTTGATGAAGTAATTTCAAGAAAACCAATCATTACACAGACAACAATTAAACCACCAATAACTCATGCCATCATTGCAATGATGGCTGAACCAGTTGTGTCAATAATTTCACCATTTTTAACAAAAATCCCAGAGGCAACAACAATTCCAATAATCATTGCAATCATTGAAATTAATCCATATTTACCTTGAACATTGTCATGATTGTTTGTGATGTTTTTTGCTTTCATATTACTTTTTATTATAACCTAACTTACAATTATTTCTTTTGTGTGTCTTTTTTTAGTTGACAAGACTTGTTCTTTATTATTTTCTAAATTAACACTAAAAATAATTACTACATTATGCTCCACTATTTCTTTTTTAAAAATTTGAAATAAACTATCAGCTTCAAGAACATAAGCCTGGACAGGATTTTTTTGTGCGTATTGGCGATATCTAATTCCTGATTTTAATTTTTGAATTTTATCTAGATGATTTTGTCAATGAAAATCCAAAACATTCAACATTGATCGACGAATAAAAACTTCAACTCGTTCTTTATCTTGCTTGATAAACTTTTGAGTAAAGATTTCTTTTAATTCCGCTGTTAAATAAACAACAGAATCATCCAAATTTATATCTTTTTCATCAATAGCAATTTCATCATGAAACGAAAATTCATGATTTAGGTGTTGAATTAATTTAATTGAATTAAAAGTTCCGTTGTCATAAGAAACTTTTTCATTCACTTTATTTTTAATAAATCGTTCAAGAATAATTATGAAAATATCTAAAATATTTTCATCAGATTCAAGAATTGAATCACGTTGTTTATAAGTTATTAATCGTTGGCGATTTAAAACGTCATCATATTCAATAATTGATTTACGTTGATCAAAATTAATCCCTTCCATTTTCTTTTGTGAGATGGTAATTGCTTTTTGAACCATTTTTGATTCGATTGGACTTTCGTCTAGCGACTTCATAAACCGTTGAATTCGCTTAAGTCCAGCGCGAACCATAATATCATCTTCAAGAGAAACAAAAAACTGAGAATAACCAATATCACCTTGTCGTCCAGAACGACCACGTAATTGATTATCAATTCTTCTTGATTCATATCTTTCGGTTCCAATCACAAAAAGACCACCGATGCTTGCAATCCCCTCACCAAGTTTAATATCTGTTCCACGGCCGGCCATATTTGTTGAAAGCGTAACCGCATAACGTTGACCAGCATTTGAAATGATATCTGCCTCTCGAGCATGATTTTTAGCATTTAAAATTTCATAAGAAATTTTTTCCTCATCAAGCAACTTTGCTAAATATTCCGAATCAGTTATTGATTTTGTCCCAACCAATATTGGTTGTCCATTTTGATGAATTTCTTTTATTTTTTCAACAACAGCATCAAATTTAGCAGTCATTGTTGAAAAGATTAAATCAGGTCGGTCAACCCTAATTAGTGGACGATTAGTTGGCAACTCAACCACACGCATGTTATAAATTTGTAACAACTCTTCTTCTTCACTAAAAGCAGTTCCAGACATCCCCGATAATTTATCATACATTCGAAAAAGATTTTGATAAGTTACTGAAGCGAAAGTTTTATTTTCTGGTTTTATTTTTAAATTTTCTTTAGCTTCAATAGCTTGATTTAAACCTTCTGAAAAAGTTCTTCCTTCAAGCATTCTTCCGGTGAAGATATCGATTAAAACAATCTCTTCAGCCTTAACGGTGTAATCAACATCAAATCTGTAGATGAAATTAGCTTGTAAGGCGTTATGAATTCGATGAACTGTTTCTGAGTTATTATATGAATAAAGATTTTTAAACCCGTAAAAAGTTTCAGCTTTTAAAGCGCCGTCTGGTGTTAAATAAGCTTGTTTTGTTTCTTTATCAACTTCATAATCAATTTCAAAAGCTAATGTTTTTACAAAATCATTAGCTTTAAAATATTCACCATCACTAACAGCTTGACCACCGGCGATGATTAGTGGTGTTCTTGCTTCATCAATTAAAATTGAATCAACTTCATCAACTATAGCGTAGGTAAAATTTTTTCGATGTGTTTTTTCATAATTATTTTTAACCATATAATCTCGTAAATGATCAAAGCCAATTTCAGCATTAGTGGCGTAAGTTACATCCTGATGGTATGCTTCCTTTTTATCCTTAGGATTCATTTTAGTAAGAATTAAACCAACAGTAATTCCTAATTTACTAAATACTCGTTGAGTATTTTTAGCATCACGACTTGATAAATACTCATTAACAGTAATAATATGAACGCCTTTACCGATTAACGCGTTTAAATAGGCGGGTAAAATTGCTGTTAATGTTTTTCCTTCACCAGTTTTCATCTCAGCAACATCACCACGGTGTAAAACATATCCGCCCATAATTTGGACTTTATACATTTTAATTTGATAGGTAATCTCAATTGCATAACAAGCAAGAGCAAAGGTTTCGGTGATAAAATCATCGATTTTTTTTCCATTTAATAATTCCTTTTTAAAAAAAAGTGTTCTCTTTTTTAAAAAGTCCTCTGTTTTTTTCTCATCACGATATGTTTTAATCAATGCCAAAACATCATTAGCAATTGCTTCAGCCTGGTGAAGAATTTTATAATGCCTTAAACTAATTGATTGTTGTGTATTCTTTTTGTGTTTCATAATTAACTACTTTATTATAGTGGAATGGTGAATATTATTATATTAACCATCGTTCCCAAACAAAAGGCGATTACTAATGAAATTGAAATTCATAAATAAAGGCCATTCTCTTGATTGCTATATTCTTGTCTTAAAAATCTTTGATAATCAATGCCACGAGTCATTAACATTGAAACGAGAAACATCACAACGTAAATAATGATTAATAATGTTCAAGCAAAATAGCTCATCGTACTAAACATTATCGATTGTCTCCTTTGCTGCAATTTGAACTTGATAGTAAGTAATTTTCTTAATTAATGCTTCCTTTTGCAACGGTTTTAAATCCTCATTTTCCAAACTTTTTTGATGTTGCTCTAGTCTTTTTTTAATAAAGACAGTGTCGATATCACCAATTCATTTTACCCGTGGAGCAACGACCGTTGCCTCTTTACCGCTCATATATAATATCCCACCAATAATCACGCCCCTTTTGATTGTTGCTTTTTCAACTATTGAAAAAGTTGATGTCTTAATAACCGAAACTAAAGGAATATGATCTGCCATGATTCCGATTCGCCCTTCAGAAATTTCTAAATTTAATAAAGTAATCTTTCCAATATAAAAAGATACTTGAGGGGTAAGGATTTCTAAGTTAAATTCTTTATTCATTATTTTTTGGTTATTTTCGCACTAGTCTTTGTTGTCTTCTTACTTTTAGCTTTAGTCTTATTTTTAGCTTTAGTCTTACTCTTGGCCTTAGTTTTTTTAACTTCGACTTTTTTTTGCTTGCCTTTTTGTTTTGTTAAAACCGGTTTTTCACCCTTTTTAACTGGAGTTTTCTTAACAGGAATAACTTCTTCAATCGATCCTTTATATAAAAAATTAGCTTCAGGAATTTTATCAAATTCACCATCAATAATTCTTTTAAAACCATCAATAGTTTCTTCACGTTTAACAAATTTCCCTTTAAAACCAGAAAATGATTCAGCAACATGAAATGGTTGTGAAAGGAAATTTCTAATTCTTCTTGCTCTAGTTACAATTAATTTATCTTTTTCTGAAAGTTCATCCATTCCTAAAATTGCGATGATATCTTGAAGTTCTTTATAACGTTGTAAAATTTTTAAAACTTCATTTGCAACTTTATAATGTTTTTCACCAACAATTTCTGGATCTAATAATGATGAATTAGATTCAAGTGGATCTAGAGCTGGATATAATCCCAACGAAGCAATTTGTCGTGATAAAACAATTGAGGCATCAAGGTGAGCAAATGTTGTCGCTGGAGCTGGATCTGTTAAATCATCAGCAGGAACATAAACCGCTTGAACTGACGTGATTGAACCTTTATTTGTTGAAGTAATTCGTTCTTGAAGTTTCCCCATTTCAACAGCCAAGGTCGGTTGATAACCAACGGCTGAGGGAACTCGTCCTAGGAGCGCCGAAACCTCTGAACCCGCTTGAGAAAAACGGAAAATATTATCAATAAAGAATAAAACATCTTGACCACGTTCATCTCGAAAAAATTCAGCCATTGTCAAACCAGTTAAGGCAACACGCATTCTTGCACCAGGAGATTCGTTCATTTGTCCAAAAGCAAGAGCCGTTTTTGATAAAACTCCTGATTCTTTCATTTCAAAGAAAAGATCATTACCTTCTCTTGTTCGTTCACCAACCCCAGCAAAAACTGAAAGGCCACCATGTTCTTGAGCAACATTATTAATTAATTCAGTGATTAGAACCGTTTTTCCAACTCCAGCCCCACCAAAAAGACCAACTTTAGATCCTTTTGCAAAGGGTAAAAGTAAATCAATAACTTTAACTCCAGTTTCAAATAAAATTACTGATGAAGCTTGACGATCATAACTAGGAGCTTCATTATGAATTGATCGCATGAAATCATTTTTAATTGGTCCAAGTTCATCTTGCGGTTCACCTAAAACATTAACTATTCTTCCAAGCGTTGCTTCACCAACTGGAACTGTAATTGGGGCACCAGTATCAATTACATCTTGCCCCCTAATAACTCCCTCAGTTGGACCCATTGCAATGCAACGAACAATATTATCACCAATTTCTGATGAAACTTCAACAACTAGTTTAACACCATCATTATCAATTTCTAGTGCGTTAAGGATATGCGGTAATTTTGTTTGATTAAATTTAACATCAATAACAGGACCTAAAACCTGTGATATTTTTCCAATATTTTGTGCCATTTTTTCTCCTTTTATTTTAGCGCTTCGGCTCCCCCAATAATCTCTGAAAGTTCTTGAGTAATTTTTGCTTGTCTTGTTCTATTATAAGCAACATTTAATTCTTTTAAAAGATCATTACCATTTGTTGTTGCATTCTCCATCGCAATTCTTCTTGAGGTTTGCTCCGAAGCTTGTGCTTCGCGGTGTAAACCAATCATTAATGCTTGAATATAAGTGTCTTCAATCTCTCTTAATAATGTTTCTTTATCTGGTTCGAATTCTGTTAAAACAAGCGTTTTTTTAACTGGAATCTTTTCTAAATCTTCTTGATCAATTTTGATTGGTAAAAGTGTTTTAATCAATGGTTCAAATTCAATTTGTGAAATGAATTTTGTATAAATTACCTTAATTTTCAAATCGTTATCACGATAAGCAGATTGAATTGTTGTTTGAATCCATGATAAGTTTGAGGTATTTTCAACTTGATTGACTGAAATTACTGTTACTTTATTTTTTGGCAACTTTTCTTCTAAATTTTTACCCTTAAGGCCAATAACTAAAACTTCATCTTTTGCAGAAATATTGCTTAAAAGTAGTTTAATTATTTTTGCATTATATCCCCCCGCAAGGCCTAAATCAGACATTATTGCAATTCAATATATTCCTTTAAAATCACTTTTTTGTTTTGTCCCGATAACAATTTGATTAACAATACTTTCAACCTTTAAATAATAAGATTCATAATTACGCAATGCTCTAATTGCTTTTTGCGCTTTAGCGGTTGAAACTAATTGCATTGCCTTTGTAATCTTATTAATTGATATTATTGAGGTTTGTTTTTCTTTTATTTGTCTAATTGTTGCCATATTTACATATTAAATTTTTTAATAAATCGGATTAAAAGTTTTTCTAAACTTTCTGCTGTAACATCTTCTAAAACTTTTTTAGTTGCAAAAATTTTACAAATGTTTTTAAAATCAGGATTTGTTTTTATCTCCATTAAAAGCGCTGTTTTGAAAGCTACAGTATCCTCAACGGAGAATTTTTCAATAATTTTATTATTAATCATAAATAAAATTATTGCTTGAACTTCTTGAGGATAAGGAGAAAATTGTGGTTGCTTTAGCAACTCTAAAATCTTTTGTCCATTGTCTAAAATTGCTTTTGTTGAAGCATCTAAATCTGATGAAAATTCTGCAAAAGATTTAATCTCTTTATAATTTGCTAATTGCAGTTTTAATGATGAAGAAACAGTTTTCATTAACTTGCTTTGAGCGGCCGAACCAACTCGTGAAACTGAAAGACCAGCATCAACGGCAGGGCGTTGTCCTGAGTTAAAGGCATCACTCATTAAAAAGATTTGTCCATCGGTAATTGAAATAACATTTGTTGGAATATAAGCGGAGATATCACCAGCTTGAGTTTCAATAATTGGTAAAGCGGTAATTGAACCATTTCCATATTTTTTATTTAACTTCGCTGAGCGTTCAAGTAGCTTTGAATGAAGATAAAAAACATCACCAGGATAAGCCTCTCGACCTGGTGGTCGACGAAGTAGTAATGAAAGCGAACGATAAGCAACAGCGTGTTTTGAAAGATCATCAAAAATGATTAAAACATCTTCGCCTTGTTCCATTCATTCTTCGGCAATAGCCATTGCTGAATAGGGGGCAAGATATTGCATTGCATCAGAATCTGACGCATTTGATGAAACAATTGTTGTATATTTCATCGCTTGACCTTGAGCTAGTTTTCGAACTGTATTTGCTAATGATGAGTTTTTTTGTCCAATTGAGACATAAACACATTTAACATTTTTACCTTTTTGATTCAAAATTGTGTCAATTGCAATAGCTGTTTTCCCAGTTTTTCGATCACCAATAATTAGTTCTCGTTGTCCTTTGCCAATTGGAATCATTGAATCAATTGATAAAATTCCCGTTTCAAGCGGTTCAAAAACGGACTGTCTTGTCATAATTCCTGGGGCAATACGCTCCGTTTGTCTCATTTTAGTTGTTTTAATTGGTGACTTACCATCAACTGCTTCTCCAAGTGGATTTACAATTCGACCAATTAATTCGTTTCCGACAGGAACTTCCATAATTTTTCCGGTTTTTTTAACCTTATCACCTTCATTAATATGTGCATAACCACCAAATATAATCACTCCAATAAAATCTTCTTCAAGATTTAAAGCCATTCCAAAGGTATTTTTTGAAAAAACTAATAGTTCGCCTAATTTTGTTTTTTCTAAACCAGAAACTGAAGCAATTCCGTCAGCGATAGAAAGCACTCGACCTTCTGTTGCCGCTTTAACTTCTAGGTCATAATTTTTAATTCGCTCTTTAATAATTGCGCTTATATCTGCTACATTTGCCATCTATTTTTCCCCTAATAATCCGCTTGTTAATGCGGTAATTTTTCCTAATATACTGTTATTTCAAACCAAATCATCAATTTCGATAATTACCCCACCAAGAATTTTCTGATTTATTTTGTTTGTTAAACTTACTTTTTTGGTTAATTTTTTTGTTAACAAAACTTCAAATTTTTTAATTTCAACACTAGTTAATTTAATCGTTGTTCAAATTGTTCCTTCACGAATATTTTGTTCATCGTTATAATTTGAAATCATTGCTTTTAACAATAAACTTAAACTTCGACCATTTTTTTCTTTGATAAAAAGCAAAATACCTTTGATTAAAAAATCAGCATCTTTGCCATAGGCTGTTAATAATAATTTTTGTTTTTCAACATTCGTAATATTGCGATCGCATAAATAATCAAGAAATAATGGCTCAAGTTCAATTGTTCTTAACAATTGATTTGCAACTTGAATAAATTTCTTAGTTTTGTTAGTTTCTTTAGCAATATCCAAGAGTGCTTTTACATATGAATTTATTCCACTAGTTGGCACGTTATTTTTCAAGCTCCTTGATCAAATCTGTAATTAATTTTTTATTTGCTTTAGAATCAATTTCTTTTTCAACAATTTTGGTTGCTGCTAATATTGAAGTATCAATAATTTGTTTCTGTAATTCTGCAGCAAATTGCTCTCTTTCTTGAGTAATTTGATTTCTTGCTGCTTCAATCAATTCTTTTGAACGAATTGATGCATCATCAATAATGCTATTTTTAACAATATCAGCTTGACTAATTGAAGTTGCAACAATACTGGTTGCCTCTGTTTTTGCTGAAACAAGAATATCTTGAGCATTTTTAAATGATTTACTAGCATTAGAATTCATTTTTTCCGCTTCTTCTAGATCATTTTTAATTTTTGATGATCTATCTTCAGTAATTTTTTTAACTGGAAAGTAGATAAAATATGAAACAACGGCGAAAACAATCGAAAGAGAAATAACCGTTCCAATAACAACCGAAACAGTCGGAATTAATCCCTCAAAGGCCCCCGTTGGACCAGGATTATCAGTAAAAGGAACTACAACAAAAAAATTTGCGACAAGTTCATTTAATTTTTGCATTAAAACCGGAAAATTCATTATCAGTTTATTTTCTCCCTATGCAACAAAGATTAGGATTATTGAAACAACCAATGCATAAAGTGCTGATGATTCAGCAATCGCTGCTCCAACAAACATCATATTTCTAATTTGTGCTTCTGCTTCTGGATTTCTTCCGACAGCTTCAGCTGCTTTTCCAGCAGCATATCCTTGTCCTGCTCCCGCTCCAAGAAAACCAATTCCTGCCAATCCGGCTCCAACGTATGCTAATCCTTTTTGTAAGTCTTCTGACTCAGTGCTAACAGGATTAATACCAGTCTTAGCACTAAGCGCAGAAAAGGCGCTTGAAGTTGTTGATTGATTAGTTGTCATGCTAAAGTGGATTGCTACAAAAATCAATATTGCAAATGAAATTATTGCAAATAAATATGAAATGTAAGACAAAGTCTTTAATTGTTTTGAATTCATTTTTTCTCCTTTTTTAAAAATTAATTTATATCTATATTTTAACAATCTTTGTTTAAAATAACGATAAATTATTTGTGAATTTTTGTTTTAATTTATTTCTTTTTGGCTTCAAGCGCTTTTTGTTTGGCGATTAATGCTTTTTTTTGTTGTTTAATTTCCTTACGATTTTGTCGCCTCTCACTTGGACTTCAACTTCCGCCATGCTCTTGAGTTCAATAAACAGCAGTTAAGACCGTAAAAATGAAAGCTTGAATAAGTGATAACATTGTATCTATTGTTCGATATATTCAATCTCATAGGCCAGAAACAGCTGGATAAACTGATAGAAAACCATCATGGCCGGGGCCGAGGAGTCCGTCAATAACAATAAACATAATATCGCCAATAATTGCGCCTGCAAAAGTGGCACCAAATAAACGAACTGAAATTGAAATTAATGGTGAAAATTGGGAAAAAAGTTCAAGCGGATTAATATATTTATGACGCATAAAATGAAACAATCCCATTGTTCCAATTCCAATGATATAGATTCCGATAAAGGTAATCATTCCCAAGGTAAAGGTAAATAAAAATGATGTTGCTGGTGATTCTCAACCAAACCAAACAATTAACTCATTTATAATGATGAAATTCATTAATGTAAATAAGTAAGCATAAGCTGGTCGCAATTTACCACCAGTCATTGAATCCATTAATCGATTAAAACCAAGAACATAATATTCTAACCACACCATTAATCCCTTGGGTTCTTTATTTGGATCTTGCTTGTTAATTACAAAATAATATAAAGAAATTGAAATTACTACTGTAAAAATTGTTGTAACAACAATTGATCAAAATTGAGGCGTTAATTGAAACATTTTATTCTTTATTCTCCTTTTCTTTTTACAAAAATATTATTGATTAAATCAAAAATAACAACAAATATTATCGCAATTAGCGGAATTTGATAAGTAGTTATTAAAGCTAAAATAATTATTAATCAATAATATTTTACTCCATTGTTTAAGTTATTTCAATAATCATTTGGAGAAAATATTAAAAACATTGATGTTAATAAAACCGCAAAAATAATAAGCCTAATTACTGGAATTAAAAAAGGAAAAAATTTCACCTTTTTTTTATTACTCTTTTCTCAATAATAATAAGGAATAGAGAGTAATAAAACACTAAAAAACAGCCCAAATAACCCAATTGCAATCCCTAAGGAAAGATTGATTGATGACTGAAAAAAAGCGGCTATAACTGCAATTACAATAAATAAACCGATTAAAATAAATGAGGTAATTAAGATTTTCTTAAAGAATCTATTTTGTTCCAAAAATACGATCCCCAGCATCACCAAGACCAGGAACAATGTAACCACTTTTTGATAATTTTGGATCAATTTTAGCAATAAAAATTTCTAAACTAGGAAATTTATTTGCTAAATTTTCAATCCCTTGTTTTGAAGCAATTAAGGCAACAAATTTAAGATTTTTTATCCCTTTAGATTGTAAAATTTCAACTGCTGCGATAGCAGAGTTTCCAGTCGCAATCATTGGATCAATAATAATATTAAATGTATCTTTTTCAGTATCCTTTGGATATTTGAAAAGATATTGAATCGGCATTAATGTTTTTTCATCCCGATACATCCCAATGTGCCCAACTTTTGCTGATGGAATTATATTTGTAAAGCCATTAACCATTCCAATTCCAGCTCGTAAAATTGGATAAAGATTAACTCGCTCACTAAGTTCATAACCGGTTGCTTTAGCCATTGGGGTGATGATTGTAACTTTACGAAGCTTAATATTTTTAAAAACTTCATAGGCCATTAATCTTGTAATCTCATCTAAGAATTCCTTAAATTCTTTTGATGAGGTGTCTTTTTTCCTAATGTGTGTTAATTTATGTTCGATCAATGGATGTTCGATTAAATGAATATTTTTATTCATGGTATTTTTTGCCTATTTCCTTAACCTGACCTTTTTGAAGGTCAGCAAATTTATTATCATTTGTCTTAAATATTTTATCAATTATCACTGTTAATTTGATGAAATCATCTTGATTTCATCCCATTGTTGTCATTGCTGGAGTTCCAAATCGAACACCACTAGCAATTGAGGGAGATAATTTATCAAATGGAATTGTGTTTTTATTTACAACAATATTGGCGCGTAATAATAAATCTTCAGCGCGTTGACCAGTAATGTCATATGATGTTTTCACATCAACTAAAAACAAATGATTATCTGTTCCGTTAGTTATAACTTTAGCGCCAAGGTTTATAAATTCATTAGCAAACGCTCCTGCATTTAAGCAAACATTTTCAATGTATTGATTAAATTCTTTAGTATCCGCCTCACCAAAAGCAATTGCTTTTGCAGCGATAACATGTTCTAATGGACCCCCTTGAATACCAGGAAATACGGCTTTATCAATCTTTTTAGCAAGTTCTTCATTATTGGTTAAAATAATTCCGCCTCGTGGCCCCCGCAAAGTTTTATGCGTTGTTGATGTTACAACATCAACACCAAAATCTAATGGATTTGGATGTTGATCTGCGACAATTAAACCAGCAATATGAGCAACATCAGCAAGTAAGTATGCTCCGACCTTATCAGCAATTTTTCTAAATTCTCCTCAGTCAATGATTCGAGAATAAGCGGAAGCGCCACAAATGATCAATTTAGGCTTAAATTTTAACGCTTGTGCCAAAATTGTTTCATAATTTAATTCATGTGTTTTTGGATCTACTTCATATGCTTGCGCTTGATAAAATTGCCCAGAAGAAGAAACTTTAAACCCGTGTGTTAAATGTCCGCCTGAAGTTAGAGACATTCCCATTATTTTATCACCAGGATTTAATAAAGCCATATAGGCACCCTGATTTGCTTGCGATCCAGAATGAGATTGAACATTAGCAAATTTAGCATTAAAGATTTTTTTAAGACGATCAATTGCTAATTGTTCAATTTGATCAATAAATTCGCATCCACCATAATATCGTGCGTTTGGATATCCTTCAGCATATTTATTTGTCAATATTGAACCAACAGCTTCTAAAACATCTGCAGAAACATAGTTTTCTGAAGCAATCAATTCAACATATTCGCGTTGTCTAGTTTTTTCTTTATTAATTAAATGTAATATTTTTTGATCTTTCATTATTCCCTTTTCTTAATTACTTTTATTTTAACCCAAATCAAAAAACAATGTTGATGTCAACAATGATTATTGTTCACCTTTTCTAATTATTTCTACTTCGTCATTTAGAAGTTTAATTATTGTTGAATGAGTCAATGATGAAGATTTACCACGAAGAGTTTCAATGTTAAAAGTTTTTTTAACTAATTTTCAATTAGTTAAAATGGGTTCTTGGTGTTTATTTGCAGATGTAGCAAAACAAGGTCCAACAGCGGTCAAAATTTTTATTAACTTTTTGTTTTCATATTTTGATGGAACTCGAATTGCCATTGCTTCATAATCTAATAAATTTTTGTAACGAAAGTTTTTATCAGATTGAACAATAAAACATTTTTTACCAGGAAGTTCAGCTTGTAGAATTGATTTTGTAAAATCACTTATTTCCGATGCCTTAAACGCTTGTTCAATACTTGGGAACATAATTTGCACCGGTTGCTTTAAATCACGGCCTTTGATTTGATTTAATCTTGGCCCATTATCTTTTCCAACTTTAACAAACAATCCAAAAATAGTATCTGTTGGAATCCCAACGATTTCATTATTTTTAAGTGCTTTAATTATTGCTCTTGTTCCCATTTAAGTTTTTAATACCAACAATCGATCATGACCTTGAATATCCTTATAAAAATTATACTTTTTAAAATTGTTTGTAATGATTTTAAAAAGATCATTTTTTTGATTAAAACCAATTTCTAAAATTATTTCTCCCCCTGGTTTTAATCATTTTTTATAATTGGCAAAAATCAATTCATAAAAAGCAAGACCATTGTTTTTTGCATATAATGCCTCAGGCGGTTGATTTTGTTTAACTCACTGTGAAAGGAAGCGATCATCTCGATCAATATAAGGTGGATTTGAGATGATAAAGTCAACCTTTCCTTCTATATTAACTTTTGGAAAAGTTGAAGTAAAAAAAGAAAATTCCTTAGTCTCCAAAGAATTTTCTTTTTGATTTTGCTCGGTTAATTTAATTGCTTTTTTATTGGAATCAATACCAATCATAGCAATTTCACTATTCTTTATGATTGCTAATGAAATTGCACCAGTTCCAAGACCAATTTCAAATCCACAACCTGATTGATAATTTTTTAAAACATAATCAACAAGTGTTTCGGTATCAAATTGAGGAACAAAAACTCCTTTAACTATTGATAATTTTAAATTATAAAAATGTTTATAACCAATCTCAAAAGTTAAATCTTTGCCGTTAAGGTGGAGTTTTGCTTGTTTTTCATAATAAGAAAATTCCTTTTCCGAACACTTAAGTTCGGGATATAACAAATCAAATTTAGCGCGTGAAAGATTATTTTTTAAACAATAAAATTTAATTATTTCAACACGAATATTTGTTTCAATATTTCTAAAATGTGTCGATAATAACTCTTGCTTTTTAGTTGCCAATTTTATTCCTTCGCTGTGGCGATTAATGCATCAATGATTTCATTCAAGCTACCATCCATAATTCGATCTAGTTTTTTTAAGGTTAAATTAATCCGGTGATCAGTGATTCGATTTTGCGGATAATTATATGTTCTTATTTTTTCAGAACGATCACCTGTACCAACGGCTGATGATTTGAAATTTTTCTTTTCATTTTTCTGTTCGTTCATTTTTACTTCATAAAGTCGAGAAAGCAATTGTTTCATTGCTTTATCTTTATTATCGTGTTGTGATCTACCATCTTGAGATTGACCAACTATTCCAGTGGGGATATGTGTTATTCTTACCGCTGAATCTGTTTTATTAATGTGTTGTCCACCAGCTCCAGAAGCGCGATAAGTATCAATTCTTAAATCAGAATTACTAACCTCTACTTCATCATTATCTTCTATTTGTGGCAAAACCACAACCGTAGCTGTTGAAGTATGAACTCGACCAAGTGATTCTGTTGAAGGGACTCTTTGAACACGATGAACTCCAGATTCAAATTTTAAATTACCATAGACTCTAGTTCCTTCAATTTCAAAAGAAATGAATGAATAACCGCCCATATCAGCCTCATCAACTTGAATCAAATCAAGCTTTCAATCCATCTTTGCAGCATAACGTAAATACATTCTATATAAATCGCCAACAAAGATTTTTGCTTCATCTCCACCTGCTGCACTTTGAATTTCAACAATTACATCGTTTTGATCCAAAGGATCAATTTCAATCATTGCTTCAACGATTTGTTCTTCGACTAATATTAGATCTTTTTTTCAATTTATTATCATCGTTTTTAATTCAGCAATTAATAATTTATCTTTTTCATTTTTAATGATTTGCTTAGCTTCATCAATTTCTTTCATTAATTCTAAATAACGATGATAAATTTTTACCTTAGCAAAAATCTTTTTTCTTTTCTTACTTAAATTCGTAACTTGCTTTAAGTCTTTTAAGACAAGTGGGTCAATTAAACTTGCCTCTATTTCGTCAAATTCTTGTTTTAAAATTTTTAATTTATCTTCAGTTTGTTTTTCCATCATATATTATTATATATCTATTGCATTTCTTAATTAAATTTTGCAAGTTTTACGCACCACTTTTTATATCGAATAAAAAAGAAAAAAACCTTTAAGATTAAAGGTTTTTTGCAAAAAATGAATAGAAACTATTTTTCTTTATTAAATTTTTTATTGAATTTGTCAATTCGACCAGCTGCTGCGCCAGTGTTCATTTTCCCAGTGTAAAACGGGTGACAATTTGAACAACTATCAACTTTTAATTCATTTAACACTGAAAGTGTTTTAAATTTATTGCCGCAAGTTGTACAAGTAACTTCAATTTCATTTAGTTTAGGATGTAATTCTTTTTTCATATTGTCTCCTGCGATAAATATTATCATCAAATGTTATTATATATGAATTTATTTTAATTAAAATAAATGATAAGAAATATTAAATATTATCTTCTTTAAATTGTTCTGAAAAATACGAAATTAAGCCGCCATTTTTCAATACTTTTCCTCAATCGATGAAAAGTAATTTATGATTAGCAATGAAATCTTCTAGTGTTTCAACTTGTCCTTCGTATTTTTGTCATTGATTATTAAATTGAAATCAAATTTGTGGACGATCTTCACCAATGCAATAGTTTAGCTCAACAAGCACTGGTGATTTATGATTTGCTTTTTTTGAAATTTCATAAGCAATCATTGTTGCTTGAATAACTCCGGTTTTATCAACCTTAGAAAGGTCTTTACCGGTGATATTTCCACCACCGTGGGAAACTCCAGCCCCAAAATTATCAATCATTATTTTTCTTCCAGTCACACCGGTATCAGTTTGTGGTCCGCCAAGCAATCAGGCACCACCAGGATTTAGTAAAACACTTTTTACTAAATCACTATATTTTGGCGTTTTCTTAATGATTGATTTGATAAAATCATCGATTTTTTTTAAATCTTTTGTTTGCTCACCACAAAAAGAAATTGATAAACTTTTTACTCTTGGATTGTAAAGGAGTTTTCAATCTGCCGATATCAAGGGGTAAGGAAAGTTATTTTTAACTGCGGTAATTATTTCATAAAGTAAATTAATTTGCTTAAATCTAACTTGATCATAATAACCAAAAATAACTCCTTGATCTCCAGCAACAAGGGCATCTTGTTGCAAATGATTTAATTCTAATGACTGTTTTTGAACATTAACAATTAGTTTATATTTCCCTAATCCGCCATCTCTTGTTTTTGTTTTTTTATCGTATATATAAATGTCATCAATTGCTTCCTTGACTAATTGACTTCATCATTTTTTGTTGATATTAGTATTGGCTGTTATTTCTCCACCAATAATGATTTGATTTCTCATGACCATTATTTCAAGGGCGACTTTCGCTCTGTTATCAAGCTTTAAAAGCATTGTTAGGGCTTTTTCAGCGATATAATCGGCAAAACGATCTGGGTGTCCATAACCAACTAATTCAATTGTGTTTTCAAACTTCATTTTATTATTATACCAATATTAAATATTAATAATATTCCTAAACGCGTAATATTCTAAACAAAATATTTACGTATTTTTATCGCTTTTAAGTAAAATATAGTATTAAAGACACTATAAAGAAATAATGATAAATAGAATAGAAAAAGAAATAAATGGTAAGCAGGTTGTTTTACAACGCTTACAAAATAATGCCGTTGAAAAGAAACTACGTTTCATTGAACGAGAAACAAGTCAATTAATTGATTTAAATGCAAAGAAATTAAAAGAATTAAGGGTCAAAAATAATCATTTTAAAATTGAGCAAATTAAGAAAACTACTTTGTTGAAAGATATTAAAAATGAAATTAATCCAAAATGAATGTCAACCACTAAATATAATCAATTAATAAATGATAAATTTAGTCCAGATGAATTTAACGAAGCTATTGATAAAGTAATTACAGTCAATGATGAAAAAAGAGCTAAGATTCGAAATAAATTTATTTATTTCGAAGAAAAAAGAATTGAAAATATTCAAGATAAAAATCAACATACCATATATCAAATTGATTATTTAATCTCGGGGAAAACTAAAGACGGAACTGAAGTTAGATTTCCTTTTGCTTTAAAAGAAGTTCGCGAGATTAAAATAAATAAAGTCAATAATGAAATTAAAATATTATTAAATGACAAAATAATTCCAAATAAAAACCTAATTAATTGATTAGGGAATAAAAATAATATTTTAATTCAAGAAGATATGAAAGATATTTTGGAACTTGATAAAAATAATTTTATTCAAGGTCAATTAGGAATTTATAAAAAATTAGGCTTTAACTTTACTGAAGAAGATTTTGAAAATTTAAAACAAAAAGAATTAAGTTTTAAAAAAGAAAACACTTCAACTAAAAATGATCTTCTTACCGCTCATCACGAAGCAAAACATATTTTAGCTTCGCTTTACAATGATGTAGTGCCAATTTATGGTGAAATAAATAATACTAATACTAAGCTTGGAGCGATTGAAATCGATGAATATGATTCAATTGATGAAGACGTCCTTTTTGAAATTACTATTGCACCGTTGTCTGAAAGTGAAATAAAAGCAATTCTAAATTATGAAGAGCAATTTGAACTTGATTCAGATCAAGATTTAGCAAGAACTTATTTGCAACATTATTTCAATGATGATGAAGAGAAAAAAACTAATTTTTTATATAAAAAATATGATGAAATTACCGCAAAGATTTTACAAAATAAAAACAAACTAGATTTATTTACAAACTTTTTATTTAAACAAAAAAGTATGAATCAAGAAGAAATCGAAGAACAATTTCAAAGTGAAACTCCAATTGAATCATACTATGATGAAATTAATGAAGCTAAATTAGAACGAGATAACTTCGAAATTGAAAAGGTTAATATTCTTGGTTATTTTAAAAATCTTGGGACAGACAACATCTTTAAAGATGTTGAAGAAATTTTTAGTAAAACTTCATTTGTTGATGAATTATTAGATTTAAAAAATGATGAAGTTGATGAAGAGTTAGTTTTTAATGAAGAGGATGTTAAATGAGGGTTTGGCGCTGATTATTATCAGCAAGTTGCTGCTTTTACTTCGATACATAAAGATAAAACAATTATTCAAGGACCTCCAGGAACTGGAAAGACACAAACAATATTAAATATTATTAATCATAATATTTCTCATGGTAAAAAAACCTTAATAGTTTCTGAAAAGGTAACCGCCTTAGATGTTATTTATCGACGAATTAATAGTTCGAATAAAGATCTTGCTGATTTCATTCTAAATTTATACGAAGCTAATGATGGAATTGATTTTTATAAAAATCTACCAAATTCATTAACAATCGATCAACTAAATCATTTCGATAAATTTAGTGATCCAATTGATATTAAGAAGTCTCATTTTACTAATTTAACATCCTTGGTGGATGAAATAAAAGACGT
>WTBJ01000011.1 GCA_013139135.1 Mycoplasmataceae bacterium
TTAAAGATATGGGACTATAAGTTAAATTATATTTTTAGCAATAAAGAGAAATTATAATGAGAAAAATGTTGACATTATTGAGATAACATTAAAGGATTTTTATACTTTATACATGGTTCCTAAAAAAGTTGATTTTATTAGTAATAAATATGGAAGAGACAGACCCTGAGAATTAGATTTTGAATACGGTTATCAATCTTCATTTTTGTATGGTAACAATTTAGATATTGATAAAGACATGAAAATAATAGAAGATTATTATAAGAATAATTTATTAAATGGTTCTAAAAATATAAGGTACTTTTCCGAAATAAAATAATTACAATTTTTGATTATAAAAATAGTAATTAGTTATATAATATATTTGCCTGTTCACTTATATTTATCAGGTAAATCAAAACGAGTCACTTTCGAGTGACTTTTTGTTTTATAATTTAATTACACAAATCATAAAATATTTTAAATATTAGATAGGTAATTTATATGGAAAGATTAAACAATAGTTATTTTTTAAATCAAGTAACTAGTAAAATAGAACAAAGGAACGATGAAAATTTGGAATTTAGAAATAAATTTAACAAATTTGATTTTGATAATTTTAATAATGTTTTAAGAAAAATTTTATTAAATGATGAATTTAAAGTAGTCAAAAAAAAGCAAGCTATTTTTAATAATATTCTTGCGGCAATATCTTTTTTGGGAGAAGGTTTTATAATTGCTGGAAATGAACATAATTTATATTTTCATGAACCAAAAAGTCAAAGTTTTAATAATATTTATGACAACAAGGACTTCTTTAGTGATCGGGAGAAAAAATGAAAATCATATATTTTAGCTAATGAAAAAGATTCTGATGGAATAGATATTATAAAAATAAATAATTACTTTTTCTTTGGTTTAATAAAAGAAAAAAATAATCATATTAGTCTTTCATTAAATGAAAATGACATTAAGGAATTTTTTATTAAATATATTGAATCAATGTTTTACTGAAGAAATATTGCAAAAAATAAAATTAATATTGATGAACATAGTAATTTTATTGACTTATTTTTTGTAATATTGTCAATTACCAAAATGTTTGGTAGTTTTTATTATTCAAACATTAAAAATGCTTTTTTAGATATTTTTGAATTGGTATATGGAGAAGAAATAACTGAAGAATATATTAAAAATAAAAAGATTTTACAAGAAGGATTTAGTTTAATTAAAATTAATTATGATCAATATTTTAGATTAACAATAAAAAGTAAATCTGAAGCTAATTTTTATAAATTTTGAAAAACTAATGAACATGGTGGGAATATTGATTCATATATTAAACAAATAAATGAAGAATTCAATTTAGATGCTAAAAATATTAGTGTCGAAGATATGTCTAATAAGAATAAAAGAAAATATGGATTGCTATTTGCACAAATAAATATCTCAACTAAAAACTTATTTACCAATGTTTCTAAACTAAATTTATGACATCCAATAGAAACATTAGATAGTAAACCTAAGGGAAAATGAGTTTTAAATAATGAATTCTGTATTAATGATTTATTAAAAAAAGAATTTGAGGATCAATTAGAAAAGATTAGAAATATAAATAATTCAATTCGTCATAATTTTTTACTTGGATTAGATAAGAAATCAAAAAAAAGTAATTTTAAAGATGAACTTCAAAAAATTATTGGTTCTTTTCAAGATCTTTACTCACTTCTTGAAAAAACATCAATTGAAGATTGGTTCGAAATTGATGTTAATAAATATAATAAATATATATTCAAAGGAAGAAATTTTAGTTTTAACTCTCAGAAAGAATTAAAAAATGCTGATTATGAAATTAAAGTTTTGATTGAACATAATGAAATAATAAAACTTAAGAAACATCATAAAGACACAGTTTTAGCAATCTTAAAAAGAGAAATTTTAAATTATCTTAATTCAGTAATTTCCAATATTAAATTTAATATTGGAATTCAAATCAATAAAGAAAAAATAGAATCTAAAAATATTATGGAATACCGTGAAAATAAAACTTTCAAAAAAAGATTTTTAGAGAAATTAGATAACTTAACAGAAGAATATGGTTCTAGAGAAAATGAATCAATAAATAACAATCAACTAGAAATGCTAACAGAATTAAAAAATACAATTAATTCTCACATTAGAGAAAATATTAACTTTAATGAAACATTAAGGTTAATCGAACACAAAGGGTTTGAAATTAACAAATCACAGTCTAAATATTCATTAAGGTTTCAAAAATATAATGATAAAAAGGAATATTTTAAAATTAAAATAATTTATTTTAGCAATTTTTTAAATTTCGAAAGCGAATTAAAAGATTCTTTATCTTCGTATTTTACTCAATTAAAAAAAGAATTTAATAAAAAAGAATTTGATCGAGATAAATTTATAAATGAAATAAAAAAGAATTATGTTAAAAATAATTTAAATTTTTCACTTATTGAAGAATTTTTTAAAAATAATATTTGATCTAAATTTTTCTTTTCTTTCCTTAGGGGGAAGAAAAATATTGATCAATTTGTTATTGACCTTTTAAAAAGCGCTAAAAAGGAACAATTATACAAAAGAGAATTTTTATTTTTATTTCTTCAAGATCATCAATTTGAAAGTAGTAGATATAATGTTTTAAAATCTTTAAAAATATTTTCAATTATTAATTTATATCTTCATAAAAACAAACTCTTGAAGCAAGATAAAATTATATTTAAAAAAATAATTGGTGAAGATATTTTCCCTTTGGAATCTTATGCGAAATGAAATGGAGAGATTTTAATTTATAAAGAAACAACATTAAAATTGAAAGAAAAAATACTTGTGAAATATAACAGTGAGAGATTTTTTGTCAAAAATGACAAGTTTAAAATTCTTGAAGATTTTTCTTACAATGTTCGTTCTTCTAAAATTGGTATTGATAATTTTATTCTTGATCCGGAGTTTATAATCTCAAAAATTTATGAGATTAATAAACTAAAGCATTTAAATGCTGAAAAGGAAGAGGAAATTAAGAACATAAGTAAATACGTTAATATTAATGATTTAAGAAATGAGTTTAATAAATTAATTGAAACTAATAATTGAAAAGAATACAAAGTTATTGAGATTTTAAAATTATTTAATATTTGATTAACAAAGGAGAAACCAACCACAAAAATTAGTTTGGTCCTAGAAATTAATCAAAAAATGATCATCAAAATTAAATCTTTTTCATTACTTAAAAAGTATATGGCAAGTGATGAATTTAAAAAATATTTAGAAACAAAAGATGAAATAACAGGAAAATTTAAATACGAAAATCGTTTCTTTTTTTTAGAATATAAAAATGACTTTATATTAAGAAGAGATTTATTTTTTGATAAATATATAGCAGACGATATTGATTTAAACAAGATAAAAGAGGCGGGTTTTTATGTTGAGGATATTGACGAATTTGAGCAGATAATATTTAAAATATTCAGAAATGAATTAAATAAATATAAAATAAATGAAAAAATTTAATATTATTCTTTTAACCCTTACCCTTAAAATGCCTATTTTTAAGGGGAGAAATTAGTATAATTATTATAAGGTTTTGGTTGCCTGATAAATATAAGTGGATAAAGGC
>WTBJ01000033.1 GCA_013139135.1 Mycoplasmataceae bacterium
CTAGTTAATGATCCACTGACTCCAAAGATTTGAAAAACTTCTAATGTTGCGTCATAATGCAGATGAAGAGGGACATTAACAATGACCTCTTCTTGAATTTCACCATCATTAGTGATAATTCATGAATTAATTATAATATCTCCAGAGCCCGAGGCACTTGAAAAAGTATTTGTTATTTCAAAATTTATTGTTATTTGAATAACTGGTATGCTTGATAAAAACCCTTCATCTACCCAACCAGATTTTATTAAAAATGAAACGAAGCTTTCATCCAAGAGAATTGTTATCGTCGAATTACTAACAGGGCCAATAATATTTGCAATTGGTGCTCCAGATGATGTCGTTATCAAACCAGTGGCTAAATCAATATTTATGCTGTCAGCATCTAGATTAATTCATCCTTCATGTGGAATTCATGTTAAAAAGGTAGAAAATAATAAAACTATTCCAATAACAACAATTGCTGATGGAAATTTAGGCATTGTAAATTTCTTTTTTTGCTTTCCTGTTGATTTGGTGTTATTTTCCATCATTTAAATAATACCTTATTAAAAAAAATAAAATACTAATAAGGTGGATGTTTATTAGTATTTTTGATATTTTTCGATGATTATTTTATAAATATTTTCAACAACCTGATCAATATTTTTTGATGAATCAATAATAATATAGCGCTTGCTATTCTGTCGAGCAAGCTTTAAATACATTTGTCGAACCTTCAGATGAAATTCAAGTTTTTCATGATCAAAGCGGTTAGTTTCTCGACCATTATTTTTAATTCTTGATAAACCAATTTCTGGATCTAAATCAAAAATAAATGTCAAAAATGGTTTTAAATTATTTGTTGAAATTTTATTTAATTGATTAATAGTTTTTAAAGGAATATTTTTTGCAAAACCTTGATAAACAAGTGAAGAGTCAGTATAGCGATCACTTATAACAATTTTCCCTTCATTTAATTTTGGTTGAATTATTTTTCGAACATGTTCACTACGCGAAGCTTGATATAATAAAACTTCAGTCATTGGATCAATTTGGTGATTTTCCATAATCAAAGTTCGAACGCTTTCTGCAAGTGGCAATCCATTTCCGCCGGGTTCTCTAGTTAAAAAAACTCTATTATTTAATTTTTCATTTAATTTTTTAACAATTAGTTTTGCCGCTGTTGACTTACCGGTTCCTTCGCCACCCTCAAAGGAAATAAAATTATTATTTTTAGCCACGATTTTCCAATGCTTTTTTTAGGGTAATTTCATCAATATACTCAATAGAACTATTGAAAGGAACACCAGGAATTAATTTAGTTACTTTAATATCTTTTAATTGTTCCTCGGCAATCTTTTGTCGAAACAATCGATAAATTAATTCAGCTTCTGGAGAGGGGGATAACAAAAGAATAATTTCTTGCGGAGAAAAAGTAATTAGATATTGGTGAAAACGATTCACTAATTCAGTTATTTTTTGTGAATTTAGATAATCCTTACCTTTTGTAAAACCGATTATAAAATTGGCACTATCGCCGCCAATTTTAGGCAAGATGTTAAAAGCTTCTTGATTATTTATAAAAACAAAAAGTGTTGAATAATCTTTTTCAAAATTATCTTTTGTTAATATTATTTCGTGTGTTAAAGAATCAATTGCGAATGAATCAATATCGTTTACAACATTTTTAAGAATCTCAATGTAAAAAATTTTATTTTCAATTAAAGAAATTGCCATTTTTTCAGATGTTCTTTTAGAAAGGTTTGGAAGCTGTTGTAGTTTAATTGCCAATTCTTGAATTTTTTTATTCATATATTAATTTGTCTCCAAAAATATTTTCCAATTCTGATTTGGGATTTTTTTGAATAATTATTTTTGGTGGAATTTTGATATTTACAAAATCAAAAACACCCGTACCTTTAATTTCCTTATATTTATTAACAACAATTTTTCAATTGTCCATTGAAATTGGAAGGATAAATAATTCTTTTCCCGTTAATTCTTTTATGAAGACAAGAAATTCTTTTGATAAAGAGATTCTTTTGATTTCTGCCATATCTAATAAATTTTCGATCCCTAAAATAATTCCTTGTTTATTTACCGCAATTGGTTTTGTTTTTATTAAACAAGAAACAAATTGTTTAAAATCATTATTAGTAGCGTATGAAACAATATAATCTCATCTAACTTTAATTTTTTCTAATAAAATTTTATCATTTTGAAATAATATTGTTAAATAATGATCGGGTTTTAAATAGTCAGTAATAACTTCAACAGATGATTTTTCAGGTTGTTTCGAAGGTATTTTTTCTTCGTTTGATTTAGATTGAGAATCATTATTATTTTCAACAATTTTTTGTAATGAAATATTCCTATTTGTTTCACGTGAAACATTTTCAACTGCATTAGATTTAATTTCATTTCATTGTGGTTTTACTTCATCTGTAACTTCCAAATCCATATTTTCCTTTAGGATTAAAGCATATAGAGATAATTTTAAAAGTGAGGGATCCTTAATACTAATTAGAGTATTTAAAATCTCTGTTAGTAAATTATTAAATTTTTTGTTACCAACTCTTATTTGATCAGTAATTACTTGCATTAAAATATAAATACTTTTTTGTGGATCTTTGTCAGATTGTTTGATTAATTCAGCAAGTTCTAATGGATCTGATAATAATAGTTTTTTAACATCTTCATACTTAATTAGACCTAATGCCTTCAATACATTAGGAGTAGTTAGTTCACTATTAAAAATTATCGCTGTTTCAAGCGCCGTGATTGCATCTCGCATTGAACCGCCAGAAACTAACGTTAAATAATTTAACACATCTTTTTCATAAGTAATATTTTCTTGATTAAGAATAAATTCTAAACCTGTTTTGATTGCATCATTAGCAATTATTTCTAAATTAATAATTATTGTTCGTGAAAGAACCGTCTCAGGAATTCTATTTATTTCCGTTGTTGCTAACAAAAATATTGTATTTTTTGGTGGTTCCTCTAAAATTTTTAATAAAGCATTAAAAGCAGATTTCGAAAGCATATGAATCTCATCAATAATATAAACCTTATATTTTAGAGATGAGGTTTTGTAATTTGCTTTTTCTTTTAAATCTCTAATTTCGTCAATGCCATTATTAGATGCAGCATCAATCTCAATTACATCCATTGCAGATTGATTAGTAATCTCAAGACAAGAAGAGCACTTACCGCAAGGTTCGGCTATTTTTCTCTCCTGTGTTTCCTGGCAATTTATTGCTTTAGCAAAAAGTCTTGCTAGGGTTGTTTTTCCAGTTCCCCTAATCCCGAAAAATAAATAAGCATGGTTAATTTTATTTTCCAAAATTGAATTAATTAAAATAGTTTTTGCAACGTCTTGACCAATGACTTGTGAAAATTGTTGCGGTCGATAAATTGAATATAGTGATTTTGACATGTGATGATTGTGGTTGTTTTAATGCTTTCTTGTTACTATTATTATCTCTTATTTAAGTTGTTAAAATTCCTTAAAAATATAAAAAATTTAAATAAAAGTGTTGCACACAATACTACTTGATTTGGCTGCTTCATTTCTGACCTGACCAGGTTACAAGGTTATTGTTGCAACGTGAAAATTATAACATTCCCAAAGAATAAAAAAACTAGAATTCAGTAAAGGAAAGGTGTTTTAAAAGCGCCTTTGGAACCTTAATTTTTCCATTTGGTTGCAAACAATTTTCGACAATTGCAGCAAAAGTTCGACCAATTGCTAATGCAGAAGCGTTGAAGGTTGTTGTTAATTCTTTTTGATTAGAAGATGTTTTAAATCTTGATTTCATCCTTCGAGATTGAAATTGACCAAATGATGAAACGGAAGATATTTCACGATATTTATTTATACCAGACATCCAAACTTCAATATCAACTGTTTTTTCAGCGGCAAAAGAAATATCACCAGTGCATAAAGCAACAGTTCGATATGGTAATTCTAATTTTATTAAAATTGAAGTTGCCATATCCAAAATTTCTTTAAAATCTATTTCTTTGGTGCTTGGCTGTGAAATTTTTACCAATTCAACTTTACGGAATTGATGTAATCTAATTAATCCCCTTGTATCTTTGCCAGCGGCACCCGCTTCCTTGCGAAAACATTGTGTGGCGGCAACAAACTTGATTGGTAAATCCTTTTGATCATAAATTTTATTTGCTCCCAAGTTTGTCAATGGGACTTCTGCTGTTGGGATTAAATATTGACCATTTTCAAGTTTATATAAATCGTTTGCAAATTTGGGCAATTGACCGGTATTATATAAAGCAACTTCGTTAACAACAACTGGTGGTTCAATAAGAATATAACCATTATTGAGATGTTCTTCAAGCATAAAACATTCTAAAGCTTTAATAACTTCTGCTGCTTTTTGATGATAAATAACATGCCTTGAACCAGAAATATAACTAGCTTCATCTTCCAGAATTAAACCATGATTGCTTAAGGTTTCTCAATGGGGAGCTTGTTTATTTTGTGATTTTTTACCATCTAGAAACGTTGCAATAACTTTATTGTTAGCTTCGTTTTTTCCAATTATTTCTTTTTCTCCGGCTGGATTTGGAAAATAAGAGGCAATAGCAAGAATTCTAATCATAATAAGTTTTTTTTGGTTACCGTGTTTTTTTGCTGATATTGATAATTTCTTTGCCTTTGTAAGCAATGCTGGTTGTGGTTTTTGACCACTTTTTATTTCCTTTGTGATTTGATTTAAAGCAAAGCGGTCTTTTTCTTCTAAACTTAATTTATCTAAATAATGATCATACAATTTTAAAACTTGATTAACTTCGTGATCTAAGAATATGTTTTTATTACTAAAGGCGGTTAAATATTTTTGTTTATTTATTTTTAAATCCTTTAAATCAACCATTTTAATCTTCTCCGTTTAAAACAATTTCTTGTGTTTGTTCAATTATTTCTTTTTCAACTTCTCTTGAAGATTTAATCGTTGCTATCGAAACAATTTTTTCACCATGTTTAGGAGAAATAATTGTTACCCCTTTAGTATTTCTTGATGATTTTGAAACTTGTGATAGTGCAACTCTAATTACTGTTCCGTGATTTGTTATTAATAATAGTTCCTCATCGCCTTGAACAGCTCTTAAACCAATTAATTTTCCTGCTTTAAGAGTATTAATAGTTTTAACACCCTTTCCACCTCTTGTTTGTAAACGGTATTGGTTTGTTGGCGTAATTTTACCAAAACCATTTTCAGAAACAGATAAAATATTTGCGCCATTGATAGAGACCCCATAATCAACAATTTCTCCATCGACTCCAACATTCATTCCTCTAAAACCACTCGCAGTTCGTCCAAGAGTTCTTAATTGACTTGTTTTAAATCGAATTGCCTTACCATTTTTATTTCCAAGAACAATTTCAACTTCTTCATTATTTGGAATTGCACTAACTTTCAATAATTGATCATCAGGGCGTAAAGATATGGCAATTTTTCCATTCTTATTAACTCGTTGAAAATCACTAGCTAATGTTTTTTTAATGATTCCATTTTTAGTAACAAAAAACAAATTAGTGTCATCATAATTAGAAATTGAAATTGCAGTATTAATTTTTTCATTTTTATTAACATCAATTAAATTAATAATTGGCAACCCTTTTGCTATTTTCCCAAGTTGAGGAATTGAGTGTGCACGTAATCGATAAACTTTTCCCAAAGAAGAGAAAAACATGATATCAGTATGAGTGTTAGCAATAATAATATCAGTGACATAATCACCGTCATTAGTTGTTACTCCCCTAGAACCTTGACCACCGCGGTTTTGAGCACGATATTGCTTGATTGGAATTCTTTTAATATAACCATTTTTAGTTAAAGTGATTGCAATATCTTCCATTGGAATTAAATCTTCATCATTAATTAAGTGCAAAGTATTTGTTGAAATTTCTGTTAATCTTTTATCTCCATATTTATTAATTATTTCCTTGATCATTTTAATAATTTGCTCAGTTCTAACCTCTTTATCATTGAGGATCAAATTATTATTTTCAATTTGTTTAGATAAAATTTTAATTTCATCAACAATATTTGCTTGTTCAAGACCCGTTAATCTTTGTAGACGCATTTCTAAAATAGCTTTTGCTTGGAGTTCTGATAATTTAATTGTCTCAATTAATTTTTTAGTTGCTTCTGCGTTTGTTTTTGAACTTTTAATTAAGTTAATTATCTTAGTAATATCTTTTAAAGCGATTTCCATTCCTTCAAGGATGTGTTTTCTTGCTTCATCTTTTTCTAATGAAAAAGATGTTTTACGTAATAATATATCAATTTGATGATCAATATACTGATTTAGTGCTGATTTCAAAGATAAAAGTTTTGGTCTTTCATTAACCAAGGCAATCATGTTAACAGGGAAATTAGATTGTAATTGTGTTAATTTAAATAGCTTATTTAATTCAACTTCAGGAATATATCCGCGCTTTAATTTAATAACAATTCTTATTCCTTTTCGTGATGATTCATCACGAATATCAGAAATTGATTCAAGTGTTTTTCCTTTAACTAAATCAGCAATTTTTAAAATTAAATTAGATTTATTAACCATGTATGGGATTTCAGTAATAATAATTTTTCCCTTATTTTTAATTTCATCAAAAATAACTTCTGTTCGCGAACGAACAATAATTCGTCCTTTTCCAGTGGCATAAATTTGCGGAATATCATTAGCATTAACAATAATTCCTGCTGTTGGAAAATCAGGAGCCTTAACAAAATTCATTAGCTCTTTTGTTTCTAATTCTGGATTTTTTGCTAGAGCAATTGCAGCCTTCATAACCTCTTCAAGATTGTGTGGTGGAATTGAAGTTGCCATTCCAACTGCGATTCCTGTTGATCCATTTAATAGCAAATTAGGAATTGTTGCTGGTAAAACTTTTGGTTCTTGCTCAGAATCATCATAATTTAATTGAAAATCAACAGTATTTTTTTTAAGATCATTAGTTAGAAGTACAGTAATTTTGTGTAATTTTGCTTCTGTATACCGCATTGCTGCTGCGCTGTCACCATCAATAGAACCGAAGTTACCTTGACCCCAAACTAGCGGATAACGAAGCGAAAATGGTTGTGCCATTCTAACTAACGCCTCATATACTGAACTATCACCATGGGGGTGATATTTAGCAATAACTTCACCGACTGCTCTTGCTGATTTTTTAAAAGCGCGATTGTGAACCATATCAAGTCCGTACATTGCATAAATAATTCGGCGGTGAACCGGTTTTAATCCATCTCTTGCGTCAGGGATTGCTCGTGAAACAATAACTGACATTGCATAGTCGATAAAAGATGATTCCATTTCCTTAGAAATCGAAATTGATTTAATTGTTTCTATTTTTGGTTTTAAGTCTGTTTCTTTTTTTTCCATATTAAACATCTAGTTTTGCAAATAATGCATTTTTAGTAATAAATTCCCTTCTCGCTTCAACTAATTCACCCATCAATGATGAAAAAACTTTTTCAGCTCGCGAATCATCCTCGATATCAACCTTTAATAATTTACGATTTTCAGGATCCATAGTTGTTTCTCAAAGTTGATGATCATTCATTTCTCCAAGTCCTTTATATCTTTGAATACTGATTTTTGTTCCTTTTGGGATCTTTGAAATATATTCTTCGCGTTCTTTTTCGGTATAAATATATTTTTCAATTTTCCCTCTAGTTATTTTAAATAATGGTGGGCAAGCAATATAAATATAACCGCCTTCAATTAACTGTTTAAAATAACGATAAAAAAATGTTAACAATAAAGTTCTAATGTGTGATCCATCAACATCAGCATCAGTCATAATAATTATTTTTCCATATCTTAGTTTTGAAATATTAAAACTTTCACCAATACTCGCCCCAAAGGCAGTAATCATTGAATTTATTTCATTATTATTAAACAACTTATCAATTCTTGCTCGTTCAGAATTAATAACTTTTCCTCGTAAAGGAAGAATAGCTTGAATCTCACGATCTCTACCCATTTTCGCTGAACCACCAGCAGAATCTCCCTCAACGATGAATAACTCTGTTTCTTCAACATTTCTTGAAGAGCAATCAGCTAATTTACCAGGGAGTGTAGAAAATTCTAAATAATCTTTTCTCCTTGTTGCTTCTTTTGCTCTTACGGCAGCCATTCTTGATTTAGCTGCAAGTCTAATTTTAGCAAGAATTTGTCCAGAAGACGTTGGATTTTCAAGAAGATATTGTTCAAATTTTTCAGAAATTAATTTATTAACAATTTGACGAACAGCAAGATTAGTAAACTTTTGCTTTGTTTGTCCTTCATACATTGGATCTGGATGTTTGATTGAAATTATTGCCGTTAAACCTTCTTTAATATCTTCACGAGTAAATTTTTGTTTATCTTTATCATTTAATTGATTAGTCATGTAATTATTAATAATTCGTAAAATTGCATCAAAAAACCCTTGTTCATGTGTCCCACCTTCAGTGGTTGCAATATTATTTACATATGAAAGAATTCGTGGTTGATAAGAAGTAGTGTATTGAAGTGCAACCTCAACACCAATATTTTTAGATGTTCCTTCAGCATAAATAACGTCAGCAGTTATCTTTTCTGAAGTTTCATTTAAATCAACAATAAAATCAATTAAACCACCATTAAATTTATATGTAATATTGTAATCTTCTTGTCGATGATCAATTAAATTAATTTCAAGACCTTTATTTAAATAGGCTGTTTCCTTGATTCTAGTTGAAATAATATCAATATCAAAACTATCAACCCCATCATTAAAAATTGAAAAATCAGGAAGAAAAGTAACTTTTGTTCCTCGTTTATTTGTGTCACCAATCTGTTTCAAAGTATCAGATTTTTGACCACCATCAGTAAAGTTAATTTGATATTCCCTACCATCACGATAAACATTTACAATTAACCAATCTGAAAGAGCATTTGTTACCGAAGCTCCAACACCGTGTAAACCACCAGAAACCTTATATCCGGAATTATCGCCACCAAATTTACCACCAGCATGTAAAACAGTAAAAACCGTTTCAACTGTTGATACGTTTGTTTTTGGATGAATATCAACTGGTATTCCTCTGCCATCATCCTCAATTGATGCAGAACCATCCTTATTTATTTCAATGATAATTTTGTTTGAATAACCAGCTAAGACCTCGTCAATCGAATTATCGATAATCTCTCATACTAAATGATGTAATCCTTTGTTATCAACATTACCGATATACATTCCGGGTCGTTTACGAACTGCTTCCAAACCTTCAAGAACTTGAATTGAACTTGAATCATAATTATTACTTTTTTTAATCATACTTCCTCTAAAATTGACAATAGTAATCAAACTCAAAAAGTTTATTTTTATTGCTCGGGACTTTATTAAACCTCTCTATAATTTCAATAATAAAATTAAATAATTAAATAATTTCATTAACTAAATTATACCTTTTTATGATCAATTGAAGGTATAAATGTCTTGGTATTTTATGTTCTAAACGGCAAAATTAAACACTTAAAATTTTCTTTGTTATTCCCAGAAACAACAAATTGTTCTTGTGAACTAATTAATCTAATTTTAATTAGTTCCTCATCAATATATTTAATTGCTTCTAATAGATATTTAGGTGAAAATGATATTGAAAAAGCTTCATTTGAATTAAAATCAAATGCTTGAGTTGAAATCGAAGCAGATCCTATTTCTAACTCTCTAGATTCAAATTTTAATGTCTCTTTTATAACTGACATTTTAACAATAAGTGAAGAACTAGTTTTATTAGGATTTAAAATTGTTGTTTTATCAATTAAATTGATAATTTCATCTTTTCCAATCAATAATTCATATTTAAAATCACTTGGAAAAACTCTTAATAGATTCGGATATTTCCCTTCAATTAAGCTACTTTGTAAGATGATATTATTTGATGTAATTGAAAATTTTTGATCAGTAAAATTAATAACCAGTTCTTCTTTTGTATCAAAAACCTTAATGATTTCTTTTAAAACTTTAATTGGAATAATCTTTTCAAAATTTGTTGATGAAGTGGCATTAGTTTTTGCAACGGAAATACGAATATTGTCTGTTGCATAAACTTGTAAAATTCCATCTAAAAATGAGAAATTAACTCCTTGTAAAATTCTTCTCGAAGATCTTTCATTCCCGGCAAAAATTGCTTTCTGTATTAAATTTTTGAAATTGGATTGATTGATTTTACAAGAAAAATCCTCGTTCATTTCATAATTAAAAAACTCAAAATTACTATTATTCATAAGATTTAATTCATATTCAATTGAAGCTGATTTAATAATTAAAATATTTTCGTCAACAAGGATAAATTCTACTTCTTTATTATTTATTTTAGAAATAATTTCATTAAGTGTTTTCCCTTTAACAAGAATACTTCCCACTTGTGCAATTGATATATTATTAGCGTCATTTTCTTCAATGCTTAAATCTAATAAATCATTTCGTGTTTGAAAAACAATTCGATTATCATATACGTTTATTGATATTCCTGCAAGTTCAGGACGATGCACCATTGGCGGAATAACCCCTGACAACATTTTTAAGTATCTCGTAATAACTTTTGTTTTAATTGTAAATTTCATAATTTTATATTGTTATATTTTAATTATATTATTAAATATTATTATTAGTTTTGTTATTTTGTTTATAACTTTAAAATGAATAGTAATTACCCCATTATTTTAAATTAATTAATGTTAATAATTGCACTTATATTGTTAATAATTATTTATTTATCTGCTTTCTAATTTCAAATAAAGCAATATTTAAATCCTGATTTTCGTTTCTATCACTTTCAATTCTTTTGACGGAATTAATAATAGTCGTGTGGTCACGATTAAAAGAACGACCGATATCAATTAATGAAAGATCAAGCATTGTTCGACAAAAATATACTGAAATATGTCTTGCAAGCATGACATCACTTGTTCTTCCTTTACCTATAATGTTATTTTCAGTAATTCCGTAATATTTACCAACTGTTTGGATAATGCGCTTGGCACTCAAATTGTTTTTTTTGTTATACATTCCTTCAAAAATAGTTGTAACATTTTCTAATTTGAGACCACTAATATCCTCATTAGTTATTGTTCATAAAATAATTCTGTTTAATGCCCCTTCAAGTTCACGAACGGAAGACCCAAAGTTAATTGCTAAAAATTCTAGTGCAGACTCATCAAAACTATCAATTTGAAAATCTTTGCGCCCCTCTATTTTATTTTTCAAGATTTTTTTAGCTGTTGAAACATCGGGTGGCAAGACTGAAAGTAGTAAACCTGATTTGAATCTAGTGATAAAGCGCTCTTCGAAATCCTTTAATTCCTCAGGATATTGATCTGATGTTAAAACAATTTGTTTTCCTTGTTCGATGAAAAAAGAAAATATGCCAAAAAATAATTCCTTAACTTTTGGCATTGTTTGAATAAATTGAATATCATCAATTAATAACATATCGTAATTGGCAAATTCATCTTTGATATTTTCAAGACGATTACCAGCATTCTTGCTCATTGCAGCTTTAGTAACTAAACTTCCAAAATCTTTTGCCTCGATATATTTGATTGTAAAATTAGGATTTCGATCCTTGGCGTAGTTACCGATTGCGTGTAATAAATGCGTTTTCCCAAGACCGGAAGATCCGTATATAAAGAAAGGGTTTCAATTGTTTCCCGGCTTAATAGCAACCGACATCGCAGCTGTATAGAGCATTTTGTTTGATTTAGAAGCAACAAAACTTTCTAATGAATATCGAGGATTTAAACTATCTGATTGTGGTTTTATATTTTCAAATCCGTTATCATTTTTCCCTTTTAAAAATTCCTTATATTTTTTCTCAGTGAATAAAACAATATTATAATTAGTAGAAGTTATTTTATTCGCTCCTTCTCTCAATTGATTTATGAATTCTGATTCAATAATATTTTTCTTAAAATTGTTTTCCACAATTATAACCAATGAATTCTTTTCAATATTGATGTTTTTTAATTTAGAATTACCGACGATGGCATCAAAACTAAAAACCTGTTCTTCCTTTATGTAATCAGTTTTTACAGTTTTTAAGACATTAGCTCATATTTCGTTAAGATTTATTGTTTCCATGTTTTTTTAATTATATAATCTTTCAACATTTTAAAAAAAGTTTTCCACAATGGTAAAAAAAGAGAAATATTTGGGATTAATTGTGGAAAAGGGTAATAGTTTTCCACAATTAACGAGAAATATCACTATAATCATTGACATTATCTTGTGGAAAGAATAATTAACAATAGATATTAACTTTTATATATGAAAATTTTATAATCAACATTTTATTTTTAGTATATATTTATATATAATTATTAAAGTTATATTACTTTATTCAAACAAAGGAATATTCCCAAATAAGAAGGAGAGAAATGGCAACAAAAAGAACATATCAACCTAATAAAAGAAAAAGAGTTAAAACTCATGGTTTCCGTTCAAGAATGGCAACTTCTGATGGACAAAAAATTCTTTCTAATCGTCGACGAAAAGGAAGAAAAGAAATAACAGTTTCTGACGCAAAAAAATAATTTTAATGAAAAAAGAATATTCATTAACTTCACAAAATTACTTTAATAAAGTAATAAACAAAGGAAAAAAATATCACTCAAAATATTTTTTATTTTCTGTTGTTGATGCAAATTCATTTAAAATTGGTATCTCCGTTCCAAAAAAACTCGGAAATGCTGTCTTAAGAAATAAAAATAAAAGGCAAATAAAAAATATTATTCATGAAATATATCCCTATGCCAACAATAAACACATTGTAATGATTACAAAGGAACCTTTTATTAAATTAACTTATGATGAAAAACTAGAAATTTTAAAAAAAGAATTAGAAATAACCATAAATGGCAACACAAAATAACGGAAATAATCATTCATTTTATAAAGAAGCAAAAAAATCATTCTATGGGAATGAAGGTTTTACTTCTAAAAAATTTTTAAAGGGATTTAAAAAACTTGCTAAATGATCATTATATCTTTTGCTAACGGTTACAACATTATGAGGCTGTGTTAATGAATTTATTTTAACAACGGGAAATGAATTATCTCAAGGAATTGAGTTTTATTCAAATAAAGATCTAGTTTTACCAAACTTCTATTCAACAGAAAAACAAATTACTTGAGAAGCGGTTAATACAAATATTGTAGATGAAAATGGTAATCCAGTCGAAGGAGCAAGTGAGTTAGCTCCTTTTAATATGGAAACAATTAATCCTAATTATGATGGAGAAGAAGAAGCGGATTTAGTAATTAGTTCTGAAGAAGCTGGTTATATTTATTCTTATCAATTAACAGGATTTTCAACATTACTGACTCAAAACTTGGAAATTTTAGCCTATGATAAAGATGGTGAAGAAAATCCTTTATATGTTAATTCTTTTTCAAGCAATATTTTATCCCCCGGGTTAACCGACACAGAAGATCCTGACAATCAAATTTTGAATTGAAATGACTACTATAATAAAAAATTAGATGATGGTAATCTAAATTATTATAATGGAACAAGTTTTGTCACTCTAAATAAAGATGATCAAAATATTGATCAATATTTTGATATTGAAATACTTGATGATCAAACAGAAACCTGTACTAAAAAAGCCGGGTGATATGCAAAACCTCGCAATGAAAATAATCCCGATGGTCAATGAGATATTGTTGGAGAAACAATATCAACTTCTACTTCTGCAATCACGGTTGATGATGACAATATTGCAGAACAAGATTCAATTGTAGAATACATGAATGATGAATCAAAGTATTTGGCAAATAAAGTTGCTTTCATTACTGGTGATTCTATTGCTACTGATGATAATACTTATTTTAATCAAACTCATTTTGTTGATGAAAATGGAACAACTGGGTTAATAAATAATATTTCAATCGCTGATTATGTAGTCTATCAAACTGAATATTATTTGGATGATAATAATATTGTATATAATCCTTTATCAACAAGCGACATTGAATCATATACAGCAACCCTTGCTGATGATGATGTCAATACTGAAGATATATTAACTACTTTAAATCCGGATGATCAAATTTTACAAGGTGAGGAATATTTTGTTGTTCCCTCATCAAAAGCAAATCCAGTAATCCCTACTTATGATGCATTATTTACAATGCAAGCTTTACGACCCGAAAATTGAGCAGATAAAAAGAATGATTTAAGAGAAAATAATCGTTATATTGATGGGTTAACTCAGGTTGCTGGTTGAGGTTTACTTGATAAAAATGGTAATTTACAAATTGTAGGTGACAATAGTACACCGGAATCACTTGAAAAATATTATATGATTAATAGTGTTTATGATAGTCCAACAGAGAGTTTTTATGATAAAAATGGAAATTTTGATTCTTCCTATGGAATGAATGAAGATCAATATTTAGAGGCCTTGAACCCGTTATTTGCTCAGCAACGAACGGCAATGGAACACTTACCCGGATATGATTCGGGCGATAGCATGTATGACAGTGAAGAGATAATTTCTGAAGAAACGGGAACGTATGTTAATTTTGATGAAATGATGAGTGATTATCAAACAAGCGATAATATATTTACTACTTCCTCGCAGAGTTATCAATACGGTTCTGATAGTTATTTAGTTTCATACGAAACTAATGTTGTCGGAATGTCAACACTTAATGATTCATCAAAAGCAATAAGTGATCAAGTTGGGGTTACAACAAGATCTTCATGATTGGGAACTGATATTTATCGGACTTCATTAGATAATTCAATGCGTAGCGCCGGATATAAACCTGCCAATTCAACTCGTGGAATTTTTGCCGGTTGAGGCGATTGAGGATGATCATGAAATGTGAAATTTGGTCCACTTTATGGTCTCTTTCTATTTCCGATTTCTCAAGTTGCATTATTTATTCAAAGCACTATTTTTCCTTATACTGTTTTTGGAGCTTGAGGAGTGTTATTAGGAGTATTCTTTATTGTATTTCTACTTAGAGGTCTTGGTACATTAATGTCCTTTAAATCCACCTCAAACCAGCAAAAAATGCAAGAAGTCCAGGTTGATGTCGCCAAAATAAACGCTAAATATGAAAAATACGGCGATAATAAACAGATGAAACAACGTAAACAAATGGAAGTTATGGCACTTTATCGAAAAAAAGAGGTGAATCCACTTGGCTCCTTTGGGACGATTTTTATTACAATGCCAATCTTTATTTCGATGTGAATTTTAATTTCAGCTATTCCAGTATATAAAATTGCTGCAATAGGTCAATTTTCATTTGCAACCTCATCACTTTTTGGAATATTTTCACCACTTATTCTACTTTATTTGATGGTTGGACTTTCCGTTGGTTTAATGCAAGGTGTTTCTGCGAAATTGCCTGGATGATTAGCACAGAAAAGAAAAGGTGTTAAAAACGTTACTGAAGCGGAAAAAGCAGCGCTAAAAAAATCAAATAAAACCCAAAATATTATGATTGGTGTATTTATTGTAATTGGTTTAACTGTTCCAGTTTTATTAGCATTTTACTGAATTTCCTCCGCCGCCTTCACGATTTGTTTAGAACTCGGAAGACATTGATATAAAATTGGCAAAAGCAAAAAAATAAAAGCAAAAAAATAAAAGCAAAAAAATTTAAAAAGAACCATTCGGTTCTTTTTCTTTATATAATTTAAAAAATGAAAACTATATACTCATTAGTAACACAACCAATAAATCAAAACATTGCCGTCATTAGAATTTCTGGTCCAGATACCTTTTTTGTTGTCAAAAAAATCTTTCACAATCAAATAGATTTAAAACCAAACCATGTTTCCTACAAAAAATTTTACGATCTTAAAAAAAATTTTATTGACGAAGGGTTAGTTTTAGTTTTTAAAGGACCCAACTCTTTTACTGGTGAAGATGTCGTTGAATTTCAATTTCATGGTTCACTTTTTATAATTAAAAAAATCATCAATCTCTTAAATCATTATCATTTAAAACAAGCAAATCCTGGAGAATTTATGCAGCAAGCATATATGAATAATAAAATTGATTTAATTCAATCAGAAGCAATAAATTCTTTAATCCAATCAACTAACAAAAATCTCGCAGATGTCGCATCAAAAAACATTAATGGTGCAGAATCTCAAGTTATTAATCTTGCTCTCGATGATATTGGAAAAATTATTTCCAGTGTTCAAGTGTTAATTGATTATCCTGAAAACGAAGATTTACCCAGATATAATTTAAAAACAATTAAAAAACAATTAGTTATATTAATAAATTCATTTTCAAAAATAATCATAGATTCGCAAAAGTTAATTAATGTTTCTAAAGGGGTGATCGTCACATTAGTTGGCAGTCCCAACGCTGGAAAATCAACGTTATTAAATGCAATGTTAAAAAAAGATCATGCGATCGTTTCCAATATTTCTGGAACAACAAGAGATTTAATAGAACAAGATATTTTTATCAACGGTGTTCGAGTTACACTTCAAGACACCGCAGGAATTCGTAAAACATCGAATGATATCGAAATTAAGGGAATTGCTAAAACAAACGAAGCAATCAAGAATTCTGATATTGTTTTAGCAATTATTGATGGAAATAAAGCGAAAGATAAGGAACTTGAAAAACTTAATTACGTCGAAAAATTAAATCAGAATATTATTCTTGTGTTTAATAAAAAAGATTTAAAAAAGCAATCAGGTGGGATATCAATTTCTGCCAAAAATAATCAGATTGATGATTTACTTGATGCAATTACTAAAAATATTGAAACAAACAT
>WTBJ01000002.1 GCA_013139135.1 Mycoplasmataceae bacterium
AAGAAAATTGAAACATAAATAAGTAGATTTGTAGTGTAAACTGAACTTTTTAAAAAAGGTTTAAATAAGAAAATCACAACCAGCAGCATTATATAAATGTATTTTGTCCATTTTTCTCTTTTAAATATTTTTATTACATCCATCGTTCATACCACATTTCAAACATCAAGATAAACCAAAGTCTTTGCACATTCTCTTTTTCACCATTCAAATACTTTTCTCTTTGCTTTACAACTTCTTTTGCATCAAATAATTCTTCCTTATTCAGTCTGTCTTCATTTAGATAATACAAAAAGTATTCTTTCAATTCATCTTTAAACCATTCAGTTATCGGCACTGCAAAGCCCATCTTTGGTCTATCCATCATTTCTTTTGGCAAATATTTATGTGTAATCTGCTTTAGAATCCACTTTTTATCACCATTTCCATATTTAAGATGTGATGGCAGTTGAGCTGCAAATTCTATAATCCTATGATCAAGCAATGGTTCTCGCCCTTCTAGACCGACAGACATTGTTGCTCGATCAACTTTTGTCAAGATGTCATCTACCATATAAGTTTGATAGTCTATGGCTAACATCTGATTAACCTCATCATTTCTAATATTTAGAAATTTGAAGTTATCAAAATTATTTTTTTGTTTTTTCGTATCACACAGCAATAATTTATTTACTTCATTGCTTGTATAAGGCTGACTTAGATACTTCATGATTGCCACTGGGTTTTCTGCAGTCAGTAAATTCTTGATCTTCTCAAATTTTGTTTCAAAATTACCAATTTTTTTTGCAAAAGGCATATAATTCAAATCAATAACATCCAAAAACCATGCGGCCATTTTTCTCAAAGACCTTGGGATTTTAGAGAGATTTTCATGATAGACAATTGCTTTTTCATATTTTCCATAACCTGCAAAAATCTCATCTCCACCGTCTGCGCTCAAGCTAACCGTAACATCTTTTCGTGCCAACTGACTGACAAGAGCCGTAGGTATCGCAGAACTATCGCCAAATGGTTCATCATACATGTCTGCTAATTTTGGAATTATTTCTAGTGCATCTTTCTGAGTACAGTAATATTCTGTATGATTAGTCCCCAGATGTTCTGCAACTTGTTTTGCATAAGGAGATTCGTCAAATCCTTTTTCATAAAAGCCAATGGTAAAAGTATTTATTTTTTCAGGTCGTTCATGTTGTAGTAATGCCGTTACAATAGAACTATCATATCCACCACTCAAAAAAACACCTACTGGGACATTTGAAACCATTCTGTATTCAAATGCAGACTTAAGCAACTTTTCCATTTTTTCAATAGCTTCATCTTCACTTATACCTAACTTTGGTTTATTGTAAAAATCAATAACATTCCAGTAAACTGTTTCTTTAATCTTCTTTGTATTTAAATAAATTTCAAGATAATGTCCTGATCTAATTTTATAAGTGTTTTCAAAAATAGTATGTGGTTGTAGAATATAGCCGTACTGCAAATACAGTGCTAAAGCATCATTATTGATTACTTTTTTAAACCTCTCATGTTCATGAAAACTTTTTAGCTCGCTTCCAAACATGAACAAATCATCTTTCCAGTACCAATAAAATGGTTTGACCCCAGCGCGATCACGAATCAAAATTAACTTTTGATTCTGTTTATCATAAATTGAAATCGCAAACATACCATTAAATTTATCTACGGCTTTGATTCCCCATTTATGATAAGCTTTTAGAATTACTTCTGTATCTGAATCTGAATCAAAAGAATAATTTTCTTTTTCTAGTTCTTCACGAATTTCTTGAAAATTATAAACTTCTCCATTGTAAACAATTTCTAAATTTTCAAATAACATGGGTTGATGACCATGTTTGGAAAGATCCAAAATAGAAAGGCGGCGATGACCTAGACCTATTTGAAGATTAGTCTCATCAAAAAAAGAGTAGCCACTATCATCAGGTCCACGATGATGCAATACATCTGTCATCTTCTGTAAGGTATCTAAGTTTGATTTTTTATTAAAATCAATAAAACCCGTAATACCGCACATTATCTTATAACTCTCAATATTATTTTTTTTACTGTGACTGGGAAAAAGCTTGTGGCATTTAATATTTGTAATAATTTTCTATCAATAAACGGATTGAAATTTTTATTGTAAGCGTTAAATTTTTTTTTATCTCTCCATACTCCAATGATACAACTTTTATTAAAACTATTTATTTTTTCTAATAGTTTTTTTCTCCTCTTTTCACTTATATTATTCAACTCTATATCAACTCTAGACCGAAGAGATAAAAAAGAAAAGTCTTCTTGTTCCATAGCTGTATTTGTTAGACTACCAATAAGCTTAATATTATAAATAGCAAGCCCTTCATTTATATATCCTATATTTGGATAAAGACATGCTAGCTTATACCATACTTCTTTATCTTCTGAACGACGAATCTCTTCATTTAAATATAATCGTTCATTTTGAAATATTTTTTTTTGAATGACAACTGTACTTGTCCAGATTGACAAACCATCACCCAAAGCATCTATTG
>WTBJ01000019.1 GCA_013139135.1 Mycoplasmataceae bacterium
TAGCAACTATACTTGCTTTAACCGGATTATTATGAATATAATAAAACTTTTGCTATATAAATTTCTAACTAAATATAGGTTCTGTAGGGTTTTCATGTGTCCAAACTCTATTGTATCTTTTAGTTTCTAGATAAAATGGTAGCTAAAAGTTACCAAAAAACAAACCGAGCTAGCATTACAAGCTTTTTTGCAATTGGACTGTAGGTATTGCAGAATTGTAAATGTGTTTGTAAAAGCAATGGGTAAAGGATTTTGTCCTGTTATTTAATTGAGCTGAAATGATTATTTAATAAGTTATATATTTCATAATTTCATTACATTTTGAATAAAGTACGTTTAGCATAAAGAAACTTACAATAAATAAGCTAGGGATTGTTTGTTTGATTTTTTTATTAAAAAATAGTACATTCACAAAACTCAAATAGAAGAATACAATGCTTTTATTTCATTGATTACATTTTAAGAACTAGAATAATTACATTATGGAGATTGCTCAAAAAAACAGGATTAAAAGTGCAATGATAATTTATGAACTCGAAACATCATTGGGTGATTATGTTATTGAAAATGAAATACTCGATAATATAAGTGAAAAAAGTAAAACATCAATTTCAGAAAGAGAAAACGCTAAAGGAAATAGTATTGAGAAAGATAATGTTTCAATTCTGGTAGAAGCAAGCTATTTAGATGAAATATTTAATCTTGCTATTGACACAACAGAAGGAACGTCTTTAAATATACATATGACGGAATTGAAAAACTTATGTACTTATCTTGGAATTTTTGATATTCGAAATGCTATCAGTCATCCCAATAGGCAGTTTCCTGATTCGTACTGGTTTAGGTCAGCAACCATTGCAAGTGATCCATTAATTGAAAAACTAGGACTTGGAAGAGTTCGACAAGCTTTAAATTTAGCAATTGAGGAAAATTTAAACTCTCCACCCGAAGAATGGTTTGAAAATGTAAAATGGGCTATTCCAAACACACTTCCAAATTCTTTTGACCATGAAATAACAGGTCTACTTGGGAGAGATAAAGAATTTAAAGATCTACATTCAACTCTCTCAAAAGCTAGAAATAATTTAATCGCAGTTGTGGCTCCTGGTGGCATTGGGAAAACAGCTTTAATTTTACAGTTTTTAAAAGATTTGAGCCTAAGTCCTAACTATAGTACAAAAGTTAGTGCAATTATTTTTTGTACTCTAAAGAATGAAAGACTTACAGCTGATGGCATCGAACAAATTGAAGCAATTAATGGAATTGATCAAATAAAAGAAACTATTTTAGATGATTTAAATGCTCTTTATGGACAAGGTTCTTATTGCTCATTTGAAGATGCTTGTGATAAATTAGAGAATGAAAAAATATTGATTTGTATTGATAACTTGGAGACTTTATTAATGCATTCACAAAAGGAATTTATCGACTTTAACCAATCTTTACCGTTACATTGGCGCGTTATTGTAACATCACGTATTTCTATAGACTCTGCGACAACCGTACCATTGGAACCATTAGTAAAAAGACATGCTATCAATTTAAGTAGAAATTATTTTAGAAAAAGAGGTGTACAGAATTTCGACCAATCAGTACTAGAGAATATTGCAGAAATGGCAAATAATAATCCGTTAGCCATTAGATTAACAATTGACTTGTATATTAAAGGGGTTGATATATCGCAATCAATTAAAAAGTCACAAAAAGATATTGCTTCATTTTCTTACAAAAATTTGATTGAATCTCTCAATCCAAATTCTATTTCAATATTAGAAGCAATATACGTACTGGGAGAGTCAACTAAATCTGAATTGATTGATTTCCTTGATCTATCTAATGAAGAAATAGCCGAATCAACAAATGAACTTTCTAAAACTAGTTTGATTATACGGTCAACTAATGAAATCGGAAATGATTGCTATAAATTGAGTGATTCTATTCGAGATTTATTACTTACTAATCCAAAAAATATTGAGGTTCGAACAAATATTTCTGAAAGTCTTAAAAGGACAAAAGCCAAAATTCTTGAACAAACAACTAGAAATAAACTATTGGGTTTAACAGAATTTGATGAAAACTATGTTGAGCCAAAAACTGATAGATCAATTCATGCTTTAATTGTTGATTTAAATAAGTACTTTTCGAAACCTAATTCAAATAGAAGTCATAATGAACTTATTGATCTAAAATCTAAATTTGCTGATTTAATAATTTATAATTCAAAAGATTATCAATTAAACTTTCATTATTCAAGAGTACTAAAATCATTAAAGGATAAAGCAGGGGAATTAAAAATTCTTAAACAATCAGAAAATCTCAATCCAAAATCTCCAAGAACAATTCATGCAATTGGTATGCATCATTTTTACAATAATGATTATGATAAGGCAGTTGAAATATTTAATTCGTTGCTAGAAAAAGGATATTATAATCCTGCAAATTCTTCTAGTAAATTTAGTTTTTCACTTACAAAATTGCGTCTTCTTTGTCTCTTGTATCTTGGTAGATATGATGATATTTTAGAAATAACTGCTAAATGGGAAGATGACCCTTATTGGTCTGCAATATATGGAACTTACAGAGCTTCGACTTTCAAAAGAAAAACAGAATTAAAAAGGCACAACATTGAAGAAACAGAGAAATCAATTTATGATTCCTTAAGTATATTTGAAACAATATTTCAAAATGAAGACTATCCAATAGTATCTTGTGTTGAATGTAGTAAAATATTAAAGGAATTTGATTTTGTTTTCGCTAATAGTGGTTTTTCACAGGAAATAATTTCCAAGTATGTATCTTTTATAGCTAAACATTATTTTAATATTGTTTCTCGTTTAAGAAATGATAGTATTGAATCAAAAGAATCAAAAGAACTGTTAAGTAAAGCATATGGAGTTGAAATTATCAATAATCCACTTCATAAAGTTACATGGTATTCTGAGAATTTCGACATAGCATATGATTCGGAACATATGGAAGAATTAATCCTTGATGGCTATGAAATTGTCCAAGTTTATCATATCCCTGAAAGAGAATTAGGTTTATCAAACTATATTTTTGCAAAAAATGACAGAGACAATCAATTTTATTTACATGTGGATTGTTTTGAAGGGGGATGGAATAAATGGGGTTACATAGAAAATGACACAAAACTAGCCATTGCTTATGAAGAGTTACTTAATAATGGGAAACCGACACCAGCCACAGAAATTCTTATAATTGATCAATATATTTTGTAATATTTATGACAACTTGGCATCTGAACTATTGTAGAAAAAACTTAAGCACTTCCCGATTTTTCGGGTTGTACTTCAAATTAGATAGGAATACTTTTCATTGCACTTAAGTACAAAAGTGCATGGGGAAACTAAAATATTATTTATCCTTTTTATAGAAAGATTCGATTTAGAAAACGTTGTTAAGGTGATTCTTTTGATTTTTTCACACCTCACACCTAACGTATTAGTATTCTATCCACCTATAAAGATAAATTATTAAAAACAATACAAAGCTTGTGATTCTAGTATACTTCAATCCATCCTATTACCACTAGAAATTGTTGATAGAAATTCAGACCTTAAGGTTTTTAAAACCTTAAGGTCTAAGAAAGTAAATATAAAAATATTACCTTTATCATAAAATCAATAAATACTGATTAAAATAGAAATGAAACAAGCAATTCTTGAGAAAAACAAATTCTATCATATATATAATAAGGGGAGACAAAACGAAAATTTATTTCGTGAAAATGAAAATTACATATATTTTCTTCGATTATACGAAAAGTACATTGATCCAATTGCTGAAACTTATGCATGGGTTTTATTAGGAAATCATTTTCATTTATTAATAAAAACAAACTCAATTGAAACAGGCAAACCTTTATCCCAATATTTTTCTAATTTGTT
>WTBJ01000023.1 GCA_013139135.1 Mycoplasmataceae bacterium
ATAATATGTATGTTGTCAACAGTACTAATAATTCAATAAAATTTGGTATTATACCATATATTTTTAACCCAATCAATCCATCTTTTTCAAATTTTCAATCAGTATTTTATGAAAATAATATTGAGTTAGATATATATGGTGATAAACTCAAATATCGTCGAATTAATGATATAGACACACCATTTTCTTTCGATATCGAAAATTCATTATTTGAAATTCTTGGATTCGATAATGATACTGAATATATGGCTATAGAAGAATGGAGTTATGCACCAAATATATATATATTTAATTATCCTGTAGATTGGTATTTATTTATTAATAATAGTGGTATCAATGTTGAATTTCAAACCCCAACTATTAGAAAAAAATTGATAACTCATTCAATTTTAACTAAATTTTATGGTAGTTCAGATTATGAACAAATTAATTTTCAGTATAATATTAAAAAATTAAAAGATATATCTTTTGAATTAAAATACGAAAAAAATGAAATATTTTATAAATTACCAGTTAGTAATTTATCATTTGTTATTGAAATTTCATTAGCTGGTGAAATTATATATAATAGATATACACCAGTTAATTTGCAACCGAAAATAAGAAATATTGCAACGATTTTAAATAAATTTCAAATTGATATTATAAAAAAATTAAAAAAAGACATCGAAGAATCAATTTTACACAATAATTCTAATACTGAAAAATTAAATACAATATTAGATTCAGTCCAAAATTCACATATAGTTAATAAAGATAAATTAAAAAAAATGTTAATTGATGCTAAATTAAAACGAGTAATTAATCCTTTCAGCGATAAATCGATTATTATTGGAGGTAAAACATACAACCGTTTAATTAATGAAGGCAACCAATATGATTCGGAAAATAATAAAATAATAATCACACCACAAGAAATTCAACCACAAGAAATTCAACCGCAAGAAATGACACCCCAAGAAATTCAACCGCAGGAAATGGTACCCCAAGAAGAATAAATTAATATTAATTTTTTTTAAACATATTTTTTATAATATATACAATGAAACGAAAACCCCATTCGCAACAACCTAGATTAACATATGGAGAAGCAAATAACACTCAAAAAAATACAAATAATGATAAAAATACTAAAAAAATTCGAGTAAAACCAGCAGGTACTTTTACCATGTCTAGATAAATCAAAAAATATTTTTTGATTTTATTCAGTATATAATGTTAATATAAATGGATATGATAACGTCATTTGGTTTAAATTTCCGTCCAATACTTCAATTTGGAGATTTTCACTATAGAATATTGATCTATTTTCAGATATCATATTTAAATTACTAAAATCTAAATCTGGTTTAATTATTAAAGCAAACATAATATTATTATTATTATTTTTTGATATAATAGAATTAGTTGTATTTGAAAATCTTAGATAAATTACATTTTTTTCAACAATGTTATGATTTGATGATGATGTTGATGTTTTTGAATTATTCGCTTTAGTTGACAAATCGAATGCGGTATTACTAAAATTGAAATATGTTACATCTTCTAATAATGTTATCATATTAAATGTCTGAAATGATATTGTTGTAAGCAAATCAGCATCAGTACAGTCAATATAAAAATATAGTTTATCACTATCTAAATAGGCACGAATCATTGTTATTCCTGTGATTGAAGTTAAATTTATTTGTGTCGATATAAATTCTGCTATTGTTTTATATGTATAATTGTTTTTCGGTATGTTTATATTAATAGTATTTACTGTAGCATTATATGTCAATTTAAAAACAGCTTTCAAATTTGGAATGTTATATATATCGGAATCGGAAAAATGGGCTTCTTTTAATTTTACAATTGTTGGTTGTTCTTTGAAATTATTATTTTTTTCTAAATTGAAATTTGTAATACCGTGTCCATAAATATTATTATTAGTTCCATCATTAGAATTTAATACAATTAGCTTCGTCATTATATATTATATTATATTTTATTTAAATAATATTATAATATTATTTTGGATATATTACTTTGATTGATGGTATGCTATCGTTTATTTCAATGAAACTATATTTACAATTTTTACTATCCTCATAACAATTAATAACATCATCTTCATTTATTCTATGCTCATTACTTATTACTTTAAATTGACTTGGTGTCGGTTCAAATAATATTACAATTTTTGACAACAAACGACTGTTTTTTGGGCATTCAACGTATCTTTGTGTTGAAAATATAATGGAAATATAATATCGTCGATATGTTGTCATCAGTATCTTATACCAATTATTCCTCTTCGATAAGAAATCGTTTCCTAACACATCATCAAGAATTAATAAATTTTTAACTTGGGACAACATTTTTTTCTTATTTCTAATTATATTTTTTGCTTCATCATCATCCATTTTTATTTCATATATATCTTCGACAACATTTTCATCAAAATATTTTGAATATTTTTTTATTAATTTTTTATAAACAACCTCTAATTTCCAATTACGCAACCTACATACAGCGTTAAAATATAACATAATGTTATGTTGATATTTATCATGACCATTCTCTATTAATTTTTCGAACATATTATTAGTTTGATCAGTATTTAGTCCGATGTGATAAACATTATCAACCCTGTTATTGTATTCGGAAGTCTGTTCGCCGCATAACACGATGATATTATCAAAATATGGTTCATATCTGTCGTCTTGATAAATTTTTAACAGATTATGAATAAAATTTGATTTACCTGTGCCGCAAGCTCCAGAAATCAACATTACAAAATGAGATTTATATGGTACACTATTATCATCTTGACATAATTGATTAGTCAATTTAACATATTGAAAATTCTCCATTGTATATTATCTATTATAAAAATAAATTTATAAATTTATAATATATAATGACTGAAGAAAATACTCGTAAAATTTTTATAAAAAAATCAAATTTCGACAATATAGGACCAAATCCATTGACTCATCTTGAACAGTATAAATTCGGTACATTAAATGCAAATTTGTTTAAAGGTAATTTTGAAAATTTAAATATTGATGCGATTAATTCTCATTTATCATCAACTAATAATCCACATAATGTAAGCGATTTGCAAATATGTTTGCAAGAATTAAAACCGTCATCAAATGTAACATTCAATAAATTAAATATATCTTCTGATTTTGCAATAGAAAATAATACAAATATTTTAACTTTTCTTAATAATAGTGAAAAAATTTATGATTTTGATAATAATAGAATAAAAGTATATAAAAAAATTATTCCTGACAGTAATTTAATTAATATTGGATCCAGCGATGATCGATTTGGAACGATTTTTTCTAACGAAATGAATGTATTAACATCTTTTTCTACCCCCGAAATTTATACATTAATCGTTGATACAAATGAATTAATACCACTTTCAATTCGTTATAATAATATTGAAAAAATTAGTATAAATGACAATATTGATTTAAAAGGACCAATTAAAATAGATGGAAATATGTATCTGGATAATAATAATACAATTTCGTTATTTGATGATACAAACAAACCATTAAATATAACAACTCATAATTTAAAATCATATGGGGCAATAACTAGTAAAAATTATTATGGTGAAGGTGAAATAAGAAATAATGGTATAATTCAATCTTATTTGAATGGGAATAAATATATTAAATTAGATTACGGAAATTCTAATATTACTATACGGTCAGATTACAATACTTTAGTAACTTTCGATATTTATAATGTTAAAAATAATGCGGACTATTCACAAATTTATGAAAATAATATATACTGTTATGGTTCTGAAAAAATATGCTCTGAACAAATATTTCGCGATAAAAATACTTATAATGGTGGTAAATATAATTTACAGTTACGTAATAATACTAATGATTTATTAGAAGATGTATTAACAATAAATAATTTAGAAACAACTATTCATAAAGATCTTAATGTTACTGGTATATTAAATGTTGGAAATTTTTATTTTAATCAGATTGATGATTATTTAGTTATTGAAAGTTTGTTAACATTAAGACAAGATCGTTTGTATCCTTACAATGATCTCGTGTTAGATCTGGGTCAGGTAAATAAACGATGGAACACATTATATGTTCAAGATATTAATATCAACACAGTTGATTCATATGATGGTAGTTTATTGATTGGATCGACTAGTGGTAAACTAGAATACGCAAATCTCACATCAACTTCAGAAA
>WTBJ01000043.1 GCA_013139135.1 Mycoplasmataceae bacterium
GGAATGATTTTTTTGGAGAACTTTCGGTGATTGATCGCTTGCCTGCTCCCGAATTTGTGGTTGCTTTGTCAACTGCGCGCTTTATCATGATTCCCGCTAATATTGTTCAACAGTTGATCAAGGTTTCCCCGGAAATTGCGGCGATTATTAATAATCGGTTAGCACAACGTTTACGTGAATCTATTGCGCAACGATCTTTATTGGCCATGCCTACGCCACTACAGCGTATTTGTGCGCAACTATTAAAAATGAGTCATCAATCAAAAGATGGGAATGTCACCATTACCCATATTCCTACGCATCAAGAGTTGGCCATTATGATTAATGTTACTCGAGAGACCGTTACCCGTGCGTTTCAGAAATTACAGAAGAATCATATTATTAAGCGTGACGGTGCAATTTTGATTATTAAAAATGTTCGCTATATTAGTGATACTGCGCATGGAGTGGATAAGGCATCTGATTAAATGATCTAACTACTTATTGAAAAGTGTTCTCGATACACCGATAAGGCGTTCCTACTTTTACGAGGTATGTTTTGTCGATTATAAATTTATAAGTTATTGTTAATAATTCTATTAACTAAAAAAGGTTAGACTTTTACAATATAGTTTTTATGGTGAATTCACTTCTTTATAGGCTTGTAAAAGCAATTTTTTGGCTAATTTATGGTGTTTTTCTTAACATTAAGGTTTTTGATATACCAATAAAATTTTTTATGAATTAATTTGCATAGATAAAAACACCTTAATCCATTGAAATACATAAGATACTAATAATTAGTGTTCCTGATTTGACGATAAGGTGTTCCAACTAAACTATAAAGCGTTCCTGATTTAACGAGGTCATTTTTTTGTATAAAAAATGACCTAATAAAACCAATAAAATTTTACTAAATTAATTTTTTGCTAAGTTATATATAGTTAAAAGATAGTTAATATAAGTTACAGAGTAAAAAAAAGCTCTACACACCTTTATTTTCATAGGGTGTATAAAAATAGGTGTTAGGAAAACTACGATAGTGCGTTAGGAAAACTACGATAGTGTGTTAGGAAAACTACGATAGTGCGTTAGGAAAACTACGATAGTGTGTTAGGAAAACTACGATAGTTTTGTTAAGTAAACAACACCAAAATAAGGACAAAAAATATACGAATGTTATTGATACATCGATAAAAAAATAATAAAATTAAATTTTTGTTATTGATACATCGATATTAAAATGAATAATTCTTTACTTTCTGACTGCCATAAACAAAGGGATTTCTTTACCTGTGACGTGTTTGATACCTACAAGAATGATACGGCAAGTATGGAACACCCTGTTTTTAGTTTATCAACTAAACCTGATTTCAGAATGTTGGTTTATAAAAACAATGATTCGACAATTAAAATAAAACCGAGCTATACAGGGTTAGCAACAATACATGATAAAGATATTCTGCTTTATCTGGCCTCCAGTTTAATGAATGCAAAGAATAATGGCGATAAAATAAACCAAGTTGTTAGGTTTGTCGCCTATGACTATTTAAAATCGACAAATAAAAAGACGAGTGGTATTCAATATCAACAGCTAAAGGATGGCTTAAGTAGATTGAAAGGAACGGTAATTCAGACAAATATAAAAACCAATAACAGAGAAATAATCAGAGAATTCTCTTTGATTGATGAGTGGGGAATAGTAAAAAAGGATAACAATAAAAAAATGGTCGCTATTGAAGTTAAATTATCAGATTGGTTTTTTAATTCTATTTTAGGTAATGAGGTACTCACAATAGATAAGGAATACTTCCAACTCAGAAAACCAACAGAGCGTAGATTATATGAATTAGCGAGAAAGCATTGTGGAAACCAACCTACTTGGAAAATAAAACTTGAAAATTTAAAAGGTAAGCTAGGTATTACATCACCAATAAGAACACTACGATTTAATATTAGAAAAACAACTAAAACTAATCACCTGCCTGAATACAATATATCACTACAAAATGATATGGTTATTTTCACTCGCAAATCTCCTCCAAAAGAACATAAAATCCCTAAATACGTCACCAAAAAAGAAATTGCAAAACATGCCAGACCTGGCGAAAGCACTCAACAGGTTATTGATAGATTAAAAGACTTAAAAAATGCATTAAAAACACCTTAATTTTAAACGTTACCCCTCCTATTTACTTTTACTTACCCTTAATTAATGACAGCAAGTTCATCCCTGTTTGGCTTTGTTTTATGCCTGAAACAACACTACCCTTTAATTTTTAGAATGATCAAACGCGAAGTAATTGGTCGTTATCGTGGCTCATTCTTTGGTTTATTGTGGTCCTTTATTACCCCTATTATCATGTTGACCATTTATACCTTTGTATTTAGCTTCGTGTTTAAAGCACGTTGGGGGGTAGGTAATTCCGATCCTTATGAATTTGCGGTGATGCTGTTTTCCGGCTTAATCGTGTTTAATTTATTTGCAGAAAGCATTTCCAGAGCACCTATACTCATTCTAAGCAATGTTAACTATGTAAAAAAAGTTATTTTTCCTTTGGAAATTTTACCGTGGGTTTCTTTGGGCAGTGCCGTGTTTCATGCTGCCATCAGCTTTTTGGTGTTGTTCTTATTTTTAGCGGTGCTGGGGCATGCCTTTACGCTTTCAATGCTTTGGTTACCTATTGTGTTACTTCCCTTTTTATTTTTGATTATGGGCTTGTCTTGGTTTCTAGCTTCTTTAGGCGTGTTTGTGCGTGATATTGGTCAGATTATTGGTATGTTAATGACGGTACTCATGTTTATGTGTCCTATCTTTTATCCCCTATCGGCATTACCTGAAGGGATTGGTCAGTATTTATACCTTAACCCGCTAACGTTGATCGTTGACCAAG
>WTBJ01000056.1 GCA_013139135.1 Mycoplasmataceae bacterium
AGCACCAACAAATTTGGGCCCAATATGAGTAACAATTTCAGCGGTTATGTTAGTTTGAACAAGATTAGTTAAATCATGTTTTTCCATTGCCTCAACAACTAATTTCTCAAAATCATCAGCATTTGAACTAATAATAGCGCATTCAACATCAAAATTATTTTTGATTGCTTCATCATAAACTTTTTTAATCAATCCAGCAATTTTCTTAGCTGCTTTTTTTTCCGTTCGTGCTTTAATGACATCATCTTTTTGCAACGAACCTTCTCTTAAAGTAATGATTGGTAAAATTTTTAATAAATTTCCAGTTAAATATTGAGTTCTCGATATTCTTCCTCCGGCAAATAAAAATTCTAACGAAGATGGCGCAAGCAATGCATAGTTTGCCTGCTCTTGTAATTTTATTAAATCAATAATTTCATCATATTTATTTTCATTAGCTAATTGAATTAAAGTATCTAATATGTGTTCAATTCATGGCGTGATAAAGGTTGAATCATGAACATAAACATTTTTATAATTTTTAGCGACTATCTTTGCATTATCATTTCCAGAAGAAATATATTTTGAAATTGTCAAAACAATAACACGATCATTTTCGAAAATTGCTTTCTTAATCAATTCATCAATAACTCCCATCGGAACTGCCGCAGTTTTAAATTTAGAATTTTTATTCATATGTTTGAATAAAAATTCATTATCGATGTCAACACCAACTTTCTTCTCAACACCGTTATAATCAATAATTATTGGTGCAAAATAAAACCCTTTTGATTCAGCTTCTTTTTTAGTTAGTCCAGATGATGAATCAATAATTATCCCTATTTTCCCCATTATATTTTTTCCTTGAAGTTCACAACTAATGATATCCCAATTCCATTTGGTCCTAAATGAGATGTTTGATCTGGTGATAATCTTCTTTTTAAAACATCTTCCCTTTTAACTTTAAATCTTTGTTCAATCATTACATATTGTTCCTCAATGATACTTTTATTATTTGAATTAGCAATGTATATTTTATAATCTAAACCAGCTTCCGTTACTCTTTTGATTTCTTTTTCTATCAAATCGCCCATCATATTATGAATTTTTTTTCCTTTTCTTATCTTTATAATTTTTGATTGATCAATCATCCCATCATTAATTATCAAAATTGGCGTTATTTTTGCCAAAGAACCAATGATGTATTGCATCTTAGTTATTCGTCCCCCACGATAAAATCAATAAATATTTCCAGGTGATAAAAAACCAATCATTCATTCTTTTTGTTGATCTAAAAGTTCGTATATTCTTTTGATTGAAGTTCCGTTTTTTACGATGTCATTAATGTCATCAATTAAACAATATGTTCATGGTGATGAATACTGAGATTTATAAACATGTATTTTACCCTTATACTCGCTCTCTTCGGCAATTAATCTACAAGAATTATTTGTCCCTGAAAATTTATGACTAATTGTTAAAACAACCACTTCATCATATTTTTTTAACGCAGCATCATAAGCATCTCTTATTTTACTTCCTGTTGGCGTTGAAGTTTTAATTTTAATTTTATTATTTTTATCCATTAAATCTTCAACTTCCTTTTCATTGATATTTTCGCCGGAAAAATAGGTTTTTTCGGCAATTGTTATAGTAAGGGGAATGAAATAAATCCCTTTTTCAATAGAATGTTTCATTGTCAAACCACTACTCGAATCGACAATAAGTCCTCTTTTTATCATATTACTTGTTCCTAACTTTTTAAAATTATATAATATTATAGATATATGAATATAAAACTATTAACAAAATTAATTGATGTCCCAGGAATTTCGGGATATGAAAAAAATATTTCAAATTTCGCTATTAATTTATTGGAAAGAAAAGAATACCAAGTTGAAATCAATGATTTAGGAACAATTATTGCAAAAAAAGAATTTGACCAAAATAAAAAAACAATCATGATTGATGCGCACATGGATGAGGTTGGTTTTTTGGTTACGGGGATTAATAAACATGGTCTAATTTCTTTTGCTCCGATTGGTGGGATTTGATCAGAAATATTAAATATGCAATTGGTCGATGTTTGAACGATTAATCTTAATAATTCTTATCCTGGAGTAATTGTGTTTCCATCATCTTCGACACATCAACAAAAGGGAAAGACTCCCTTAATAGATAAGATGTTAATTGATATCGGAATGACTTCTGATAAGGAAATTTTAGATCTAAATATTACTATTGGCTCAACAATAACTTTTTCTTCACCAACTATTTTTACCAAAAATCGTGGACTTGGGAAAGCAATTGATAACCGTTTAGGGTTGTATTTATTACTTGAAACCGCTTTACAAATAAATTTAAAAGACTATAATTATAATGTAGTATTTGTTATCTCGAGCCAAGAAGAGGTTGGACTTAGGGGTTCTAGAACCGCCACCTATAAGTTAAATCCAGACCTTTCAATAGTGATTGATATCTCTCCAGCAAATGATCTTGTGACACAAGAATTTGGAAAAGGGATTCTTGGGTCCGGAACAATGATAAGACATCAAGATGCTCATGTTATTTATTCAAAAAAAGTAATAAATCTTTTGCAAAAAGTAATTAAGGAAAATGAAATAAAAGCTCAAGATTACTTTTCATTGGGTGGAACTAACGCAGGAATAATTCAATTAACAAAATCAGGTAAAACAGTTATTCCGATTGGTTTAGTTGCAAGAAATTTGCACACAGGAACACAAATTTTTGATTTAAATGATTTAGTTGAAACACAAAAACTAATTTTATCTTTATTAAAAACGCTAGATGAAGAAATGATATTAAATCTTAAGGAAAGGTTTTAAAAGGAATCCATATGACAACAACAATGTTAATTTTAACTATATTAGGAAGCATATTATTATTTGTTTTAATAATTGCCGTTTTGTATGTTGTCGCTTTATTAAGACGAACAAACATAGTTGTTAAAAAAATTGATTATTTGGTTGAGGATATTACCTATAAATCAGAATCGCTAAATGTTGCTGTTGAATCAATTAATAAATTTTCTAATTATTTTTTATCATTTGATACTGTTTCAAAAAAATCGATGGAATCAGCAATCAAACTTTTGACTGAGAATCGCGCTTATATTTATACTTTCATCGACCGATTGAAGGAATCAGTTGTTTCACAAAAATCAACAAAATCTAGTACTAAAAAACCAACTAAGAAGAGCGATGTTAAAAGTGATGTTAATAAAACAAAAACGGCAAAAAAACCAAAGGATAAAAAATAGAAAATGTTCACATTAGTCGCCTTAATAGTTTCATTCATTTCCGGGTATACACTTGGAAAGTACGAGGATGAAAATTTTTTTTCATTAATTGAGCAAATTTTTGATAAAGCAAAAGAATTAGATATAGATCTAAAACAAATTTTTCTCGACACTTTGGACATGCTTGAAGAAAAAGATTCTGATGAAATAAAAGCAAATTTTTTGAAAACAATTGATTCATTAAAAGCTAAAACAACAGAAATAGTATCCGAAGAAAATATTGAAGGATCATTGGACAAATTAAAAGAGGGGATTAGTCAAGTTAAAAAGAACTTTACTGGGAAGAAGTAAAATGACAAAATTAGAAGCATTAAAAAATGATTTAAAATGAAGAGGATTGTTAAAGGATATTGCTAATGAAGAAAAACTTGAAGACATTTTGCAAGATGGTGCTTATTTTTATGTTGGCATTGATCCAACATCGGATTCATTGCATTTAGGTCATTATATTTCAATTATCTTGGCAAAAATATTAAATCAGCACGGTTTAAAACCAATTTTTATCATTGGTGGTTTTACGGGAATGATTGGCGATCCATCAGGTAAAAATGTTGAGCGGGAATTGATTTCACAAAAGGATATTTCCGACAATGTTTTCGCCTTAAAAACAATTATCAATCGTTTAGCTTATCGTTTGAATATTTTAGATTATAAAATTATTGATAATAACATTTGATATCAACCAATGTTACTTGTTGAGTATTTTCAAAAATATGGAAAATTATTTAATGTTAATGAAATGATCACTAAAGATAGTGTTAAATCTCGATTAAGTTCAGGAATCTCTTACACCGAATTTTCTTATCAAATTTTTCAAGCGATAGATTTTTATAAACTATATCAAGAACACAATGTTAGATTACAACTTGGCGGATCAGATCAATGAGGAAATATTGTTTCTGGATTGAAATTGATTCGTAAACTAGAGGGTGATGTTGCTGTTTCAGGAATGACAATTAATTTAATAACTGATAAAAATGGTAATAAAATTGGTAAAACAGAAAAAAATCCGCTATGAATCGATAAAGATAAATTATCATCATATTTTGTTTATCAATATTTAATTAATTTAGAAGATGATATTGCTAAAAATTTATTGCCTCAATTAACATTAATAACAAGTGAGGAATTTAAGAAACTCGAAGTAGACGCAAAAAATAACAAAAAAGCACGATTGTATCAACACGAATTAAGTAAGTTAATATTCAATCAAATTTATTCGGAACATGAATATAATCATGCGCACGGAATTTCAAGAAAATTATTTGATGAAAAATTCTTTGCGCTTTCTAGAAGTGAAATTCATGAAATTATTGGTGTGATTGAATCTTATGATAGCGACAATAACAAAGACTCATTAATTCAATTTCTAATTGAGAACAAAATTCTAAAATCTAAACGTGAAGTCAGAGAACTATTAAAGGGCAAAGCGCTAAAAATAAATGGAGAAATAGTTGCTGATGAAATGTTAACTTTTCATGACTACAAACCAGTTCATAAAAAATATTTCTTTTTAAAATTAGGAAAAAAACGAATGATCATAATAGAAGTTCATTAGGAATTAACTTATATTTATTATTATCAAAAAAAACACTATCAATTGATAGTGTTTTTAAATTAAAATTTAATAATTATTTATTATAAAATTCTACAACAAGCGCTTCATTAATTTGTCCTGAAAGTTCATCACGATTTGGAAATCGTAAATATTTTCCAGTCATTGTTTCATGATCGAATTCAACAAATTTGTTTTCTTTTGCTTTTGTTAAATTTTCAATAATAAATGCATTGTCTTTTGTTCTTGCTTTGATAGTAATTACATCATTAACCTTTACGGTATATGATGGAATATCAACTTTCTTACCATTAACTAAAACGTGCCCATGATTTACAAATTGTCTTGATTGTCTTCTTGTATTTGCAATTCCCATTCGAAAAACAATGTTATCTAATCTTGATTCTAATAATACAAATAAATCAGTTCCAAGTACTCCAGACATTTTTTGTGCTTTTAAGAAAGTATTTCTTAATTGTTTTTCGCTTAAACCATACATGTAACGAAGTTTTTGCTTTTCGTACAAATGTTCTCCGTAGTTTGATAGTTTTTGATGTTTTGCTCCATGTTGTCCAGGAGCAGTAATTCTTTTTTTACCTTTGATAAATTCTTTATTATTTTCTAATACAGAATATTTATATCGTCGAGCTTTTTTATTGTTTGGCCCAGTATATCTCATTTAAATATGACCTTTCTGTTCTTTAAAATTTCAAGTTCCTTACCGATTTTGATTTATCTAATGTTTTTTGATGTATAGCTTTTCATACTTACAATCCTGTAGCGTTTGAATCAATTTAGTCAATAATAACTTTGGCTATAAATAACCGCTTTAATTATACATTACTTGATAAAATTATATTAATCAATAAATGAACGTATTTTTTCTCCTAATATTATTTATAATCTTTTTTCTAATGCTTATTGGAACTTATTTTTTAATTTGTAATCTTTACATTAATAAATGTAAAAGCAAATTTAGCATTATGAAAAAAGAAATTGATATCATCAATTTTGATGCTTTAGATGCAAAATATAACAATTATGTGAAATTACAAAAGAAGAAAAAAATAGATGACAAGACGGGATTAAATGTTGCCAATATTAAAGATGAAATAAATTTTTTAAAAACAAAAACATCATCAACAATTTTTGCAGAATATGAAAATACTAAAAAATTATTAAATAAACCATCAATTAAAAATATCTACCTTTTTTATAAAAACATTAATTCGTTTCGACTTAATGTTTTAGAAGCAATTAGTAGCTTCTTGTCATTGAATTTTAAGTTGAATGAAGCGTTATTAAATTATGATAAAAATTTTCATATTTTAAATCAATTAAAAAATTTATTAAAAAAACAAGTTAACACAATAAAGTGTGCTAACTTTATTGAAATTAGAGAATCATCTAAATTATCAAAAAAGATTATTTCGATAAAGAATTTAATTATAAATTTGGAAAACAGTTTGATCCTTAATAAGGATATTGATGTAAATATTGCAAAAAGTATTGTTGAGCAAATAAATATTCTTGCAGATGATTTTTATTTTATTAATTATTCTTTAAATTATCTTAGTTTCACTTATAAAAAAGAACTAGAAATTATTTCAGGTTTAATTTCTGTTAATTGAAAAGCGATTAATAATATTAAATCTATAATAGATAATAAGATTAGGAGAATCAATAAATTAAGAAATACTTTAATGGTTGATGCAAAAAATTTTAAGAAGAGTAAAACATTAGAAAATATTGAAATTCTAAAAATGCTTTTTACGGACTTAAAAACACAATTAAAGGTTAACTCGTTGCTGGCGGAGTATATCATAATTGAAAATCAAACTATTTTTAAGGAAGTAAAATTTTATAAAAATTATCATAATGTGATTATTAGTGAAATAAAGCGTCTAAATTTAAAAAACGGTGGTCAAAAAATTGACAAACTGAATAACTATTACGATTCGCTTGAGAAAGCGGTAAATAATTATTTAAAAAGTTTAAACAATTATAAATCTTCTATATCAAAAACGACAACTTTTGAGGTAATAGACCACTTATATAAAATGCTTACAGTTTTAAAAATTAATTTTAATTATTCTTTGAAAATTCAGAAACTTATAAATGATATAATTACATCAACAGATTCAGTAAATGAAATAATTGCTGAAATAAATACTGTTTTATTAAATGTTGATTTTCAACTTAATAAATTGCCAAATAACTTTCAAATTATTTTTACTTCGGATATTAATAAATATGATAAAAAATTAAATTTTTTGATGTTGAAATTTAGAGAATCTGTTAAATTCGTTAATGATGAAAAAATTCAAAGTGTAAAAAAAACTTTGAATGAAGTGCAACAATTGTATAAAAAAATTAGTTCACAAGTATTTATATTGTTTTATATTGAAAATTTAGTAATTGAGTTAAATAAATATATTTATAAGTCACTAGATTTTCAAAAACAATTAATGATAATTGAAAAAACATTTCACATGAATGAAAACGATGAAGTTTTAAGACTTTCAAAAAAAATATTAGGAAATTTTAATATCAATGAATAAATTATTTTTAGTTAAATATTCAGAACTAACATTAAAGGGCAAAAATCGCCGTCAATTTACGGTTGTTTTACTCGATAATTTAAAGAGAAAGTTCAAAAAAAACAAGATAAATGCCATTATCAAAGGAGAGTTTGATCGAATTTTAATTACTCCAGATTCTTCATCTGAGTTTCCTCTTATTGAGGATTTGTTGCAAGAATTAATTGGCATTTCTTGATATGCAATAATTAACGAAGTTGAGGGAAATCTTGATTCTTTAAAACAAATTATCAAACAAATTATTGATGAAAACAATTATAAAACATTTCGGGTAACTGGAAAATCGTATAACAAAAATTTATTTTCTTCCTCGGATAATTTTACAAGAACAATTGCTGATTATATTTTAAGCATTTCTAAATTAAAAGTCAATCTAACTAACTACGATGTTGACTTTAATGTTTTAGCAACGGCGAAAAAAACTTATCAAATATTTACAACAAAGGTTAAAACAAAACCAGGTCTCCCGCCAGGAGTAAATGGTAAGGGATTGACTTTACTTTCGGGCGGGATTGATTCTCCCGTTGCTGCATATCAACTAATTCAACGAGGTGTTAATTCTTCTTTTGTTTCCTTTTTAACGACTTCATCGTTAGGTGGAAAAACCGAGGAAAAGATAAATTTACTGGCCCAAAGGATAAATAAATTTAATGGAACGGATCAAAAATTATTCATTGTTGATTTTCAAAAAGTTCAACGTGAGATTGCTTCGCTTGAAGAAGAAGAGTATCGAACAATATTATTACGTCGATATTTCCTACGATTTGCCGAATTACTTTCAAAAAAACATGAATACAAAATATTTATTACCGGTGATGTGATTGGACAAGTCGCTTCTCAAACAACAGCTTCAATTTCGGTAATTGGTCAAGCCACTTCAAAATTTGTCGCACACCCTTTAATTGGAACAAATAAAGAAGATATAATTACTAAAGCAAAATTTATTAAAACACTTGATATTTCTAACATGGAAGGTAATGATATGTGCGCCGTTTTTAGTCCAAAAAAACCGCATTTATACCCAAAATTAGATGATGTATTAGAGCTTGAAAAAGAACTTATGTTTATGGATGATGTTTTAAAAGATATTTTAAAAAACGAAACTAAAATAATTCGTTTAGGAGAAAAAGATGATAACTAAAATAATTAGTGAAATTAAAAAAGCGAAGGAGATTATTATTTACCGCCATGTTTCTCCAGATGGTGATGCGCTTGGTTCTCAATATGGATTAAAGGCGTTTATCAACCTGAATTTTCCTAAAATAAATGTTTATGCGATTAATCCCGAAGATGAAACAATGAATGGCATTTTTCCTGAAGGTGATAAATTACCAAATAAAATTAAAAATTGTTTAGTTATTATTGTTGACACTGCAAATACCGACCGTATTTCTGGTTTGAAATGAAGCGAAGGCACTAAAATAATTAAAATCGATCATCATCCAAATACTGACGATTATGGTGATATTAAACTAGTTAATGTTAAATACGCTGCCACTGCTGAAATAATTACTGAAATAATTACTAGTGATCCAAAATTCAAAATAGATAAACTTATTGCTAAATATTTATTAACGGGAATAATTACTGATACTGGCTCATTTAGATATTCATCAGTTAGTGAAAATACGCTTTTAATGGCGTCTAGATTATGAAAAACCAATGTTAAATCGCAAGTAATTTACGATAGTATATATCGTAAATCTCTGAAACAAATCAAATATAACGGGTTTGTTTTGAGTAATTTTAAGGTGAAGAATAATGTTGCCTATTTTATCGCTCCCAAAAAAATCGAATCAAAATATGATGTTTCTTATAGTTATGTCTCTTCATCGGTTGGAATGTTAATGGGTCCTATTGAGGTTAAATATGCGATGTATGTAAGTTGAGACCAAAGAAGTTCATTTTGAAGAATTTCGCTTCGATCTAAAGCGAAACCCGTTAATAAAATTGCTCAAAAATTTGGCGGTGGCGGTCATACTCAAGCTTGTGGTTTGAAACTTAAAAATAAAAAAGATATTAAGAAAATTATGAAGGAACTCTTGAAACTACAATAATGAATAATCCAAATCTTAGAGTAAGAACAGCATATACTTTTTTTGATTCTTTATTAAAAGTTGATGACCTTATTAATTTTGCAATTAATAATAAATATACCAATGTTTGCATTGCTGATAAAAACAATTTATATGGAGCAATGGAGCTTTATGTTAAGGCTTTAAAAAATAATTTAAAGCCAATTATTGGTTTGGAAGTTGATTATCAAAATCATCAATTCCTTTTAGTTGCATTAAATTTCAATGGATATAAAAACTTAATGCAACTATCTTCAATGATCATGCTTGAAAAAGATCTTGATTTAACATTGATTGATAAAAACATTAAGCAATTAAAATTGGATCAACCTATATTTAATTTTAGTGAAAAAAAAGATCAAAAAACTTTGATAATGTTTCAATCAATTTCTGACGTTGTTACTGCTAAGAATATTTCCCCTCTTTTAACAAGGGAAGAATATGAAAATAAAATGTCTTTAAAAGATCTAAAAGAATTAGACGAATTACTTGATCGAGTTAATTTGAAAATTCCATTGAAAAAAAATATTTTACCAAATTATTTAGTTGATGGAAAAGCAGTTAATGCAAATAAATTTTTAAAATCACTTTTAAGAACTAGTATTGAAAAGCATGCCAATTTACATCCGACATTAGATATTGATATTTATATTGAGCGAATGAAACAAGAGTTTCGTGTCATTTCAAAAATGAATTTTGAGGCATACTTCTTAATTGTTTGAGACATTGTTGAATTTGCTAAACAAAAAAACATTGCTGTCGGTCCCGGAAGGGGTTCTGCCCCTGGTTCTTTAGTTGCATTTTTGTTGGGGATTACAGCAATTGATCCAATTAAAAATAATTTACTTTTTGAACGATTTTTAAATTCAGAACGAGTGACGATGCCAGATATCGATATTGATATTGAAGACATTCGTCGTAGTGAAGTTATTGATTATTTTGTTGCTAAATACGGTATTGAATATGTTGCGCAAATTATCACTTTTCAAACCTTGCGATCAAAATCTTCTATCAAAGATATTGCTAGAATTAATAAAGTAAATGTTTCGGAAGCGGAAAAAATTACAAAATTAATTCCTGATTTTATGGATTTAGAAACATCTTATCAAAAAAATAAAAAATTTAGATTTTTTTTAGAGAGCAATGCGAATTACAAGGAAATATTTGAATCTGCCAAATTAATTGAGGGTTTACCGCGGCAATTTTCAACTCACGCAGCTGGAATTGTTTTGAGTGATGAGCCAATTTACCGAAGTGTTCCTGTCCAAAAGGGATTTGGCAATTTAAATCAAACCCAATATACAATGGACTATTTAGAAATGAACGGGTTATTAAAAATTGATATTTTAGGTTTGAGAAATCTATCATTCATTAATGAAACGATCGCTCTAATTAAAAAACAAAAAAAAGTTGATTTTAAATTTATCATAGATAATTTCAACAATAAAGAAGCTTTTAAATTACTTGCCTTGGGCAATACTGCGGGGATTTTTCAATTAGAATCTCCTGGAATGACAAAAGTTTTAAGAGATATGAAAGTATCTAATTTTGAAGATATTGTTGCAACAACATCTTTATTTAGACCCGGTCCACAAAAAATGATTCCAACATATATTTCAAGAAAACTTGGAAGAGAAAAAATTACCTACTTGGACCCAATCTTAAAACCAATTTTGGAATCAACTTATGGAATTATTGTTTACCAAGAACAAATTATGCAAATAGTTCAGGTCTATGCCGGTTTTTCTCTTGCTAAGGCTGATATCTTACGAAGAGCAATTGGGAAAAAAGATATCACATTAATTGAAAAACTAGAGGAAGAATTTTATCTTGGGGCAAAGATTTTGAAACGATCATTTCCGCAAGCTCAAGAAGTTTATGATTTAATTTATCGGTTTGCTGACTATGGTTTTAATCGTTCTCACGCTTTTGCTTATTCGGTTATTTCCTATAATCTTGCTTTATTAAAGGCAAAGTTTCCTGCTGAATTTATGACTTCATTGCTTTCATCTGTGGTTGGAAATATCTCAAAAACTAGTCAATACATCGAGGAAGCAAAAGATTTAGGTTTGGAAATAGCAATTCCTTCTCTTAATAATGTTTCAACTGTTTATCAAACAAATAACAAAACTATTTATATTTCCTTAAGAGCAATTAAGGGAATTGGTGAAGCGGCAGCTAAGGAATTAATTGATGAACAAAAAAACGGAGAATACCGAGATTTGTTTGATTTTTTCATTCGTATAAATGATCGTAAAGTTTCAAATTCGACAATTGAATCACTAATTAAGGCAGGGTTTTTAGATGAATTTAAGATCAATCGCTCTGAATTAATTGCTCAATTATCAAAAATAAAAAATTATATAGATTTGATTAAGGTTAAAAAAGATAAGGTAATTAGTTATGATCGAGAAATTGCCCCCGCTCCCAAATTAGTCTTTACTAAAAAAGCCAATAATTTGGAAAATGAACTTGCGGTATTTGGTTTTTCTTTATCAAAAGATGCTCTAAAATCAGCAAAAAAATCAATTAAACAATTAATAGATTTAGATTCAATTAATGAAATTGATGACCAACAAGATTTAAATGTTCGAATTGTTGGATTTTTAAGTTCAATTCGACTACACAAGACAAAAACGAATCAGGAGATGGCGTTCGCCACAATTCAAGATGACACCGGGCGAATTAGTTTAACTTTTTGACCTGGAGTATATGATAAATATAGCATTGAATTGCGACCAGGATCAATGATATTTATTGAGGGAAAAGTCGATTTAAAACGAAACAAGACAATTATTGTCAAGGAAGCAAAGGAGATTAATAATGCAAAATAATTTATTATTAATAGATGGTAATTCACTATTTTTCAAGGCTTTTTACGGAACTGTAAAAAGACTTGAAAGTGGTTACGAAAGGGGTAAGGATGGAAAGCCTGTTAATGCAATTAGATCATTTGCAAAAATGATAATGTCGCTTAAAAAAAAGTTTCCAAATCATTATTTTTTAATTGCATTTGATGCAAAAGGAACAAAGACATATCGAAACGAATATTCCTTTTATAAAGCGGGGAGAAAAAAAACTCCCGAAGAATTATATGAACAAATTATTCCATCAAGAGTGTTTCTTGATTTATACGGAATAAAATGAACGGAGAACAAATTTTTTGAGGCTGACGACATTATTGGAATTGTTTCCAAACAAGCTCAAAGAGAGGGTTTTCATGTTGATATTATCACTTCGGATAAAGATTTATTGCAATTAGTTGACAAAGAAATTGATGTTTATCTTTCAATCAAAGGCGTTCAGACTTTTGATATTCATAATTTGAAGAATTTTTATGCAAAAAATGGAGTTAAAAATCCATCACAAATTACTGATTTAAAAGGAATCATGGGAGATAGTTCAGATAATTTACCAGGAATAAAAGGAATTGGCAAGATTGGTGCCCTAAAATTAATCAACGAATATGAAAGTTTAGAAAACATTATTAAAAATAGTGATAAGTTACCAGCGCAAGTTGGAAAAAAAGTTAGGGACCGAAAGGAATTATCCTTAATTTGTAAAAATATTGCAACAATAATTATTGAGGCAAATACAACATTTACGTTAGAAGATTTAAAACCTACAGAACCACAACGAAAAAAACTAATAACTTTTTTAGAAAAGCAAAATATTTACAATATTGCTAAGGAATTTAGAGAAGCTTAAATGTTTATATCTATAATTATCTTATAGGGGAAAAAATGCCAGAATTACCAGAAGTAGTAACAGTTTGTAAAACCTTAGAACTAAATATATTAAATCTAGAAATTAAAACTGTAAAATTAGAGACAATAAAAGCATTAAGAAATCAATCTGTTGATTATTTAAACAATTTAAATAATCAAAAAATTATTGCATTAAAAAGCAAAGGGAAGAATTTAATTATTCAAACTAATGATTATTGACTAGTTTTACACTTAAGAATGGAGGGTAAATTCTTTTTTATCCCAAAAGTGAATGATGAATTTAATAAACATAATATTTTAACCATTAATTTTTTAGATAATAAATTACTTTTCAATGATCATCGTAAATTTGCCACTATAGATATTTTTGGTTCAAGCGCTGATTTAAACAAGTTTTTAGAAAAGGTTGGACCAGAACCCTGAGATGTTAATATTGATTCTTTATATAATCAAATTAAAGACAAACGGACTTCGATTAAACAAACGCTTTTGGACCAAAAATACATGTCGGGTCTTGGCAATATTTATGTTGATGAAGTTCTTTACGCAAGCAAAATAATGCCAACAAGAAAAACAAATTCAATAACATATGATCAACTTGTTGATATTGTTAGGCATTCAAGAATAATTTTATGGCAATCAATATTGGTCGGAGGATCTACCATATCAACCTTTCAATCTCAGCATGGCGTTGATGGCAAATTTCAAAATCAACTAAAAGTTCACTCGCGCAAAGGCGCAAAGTGCCCAAATGGTGAAAAGGTGCAAAAAATTGTCGTTGGTGGACGCGGGACATATTATTGTCCAGGAGTACAAAATTAATATGATTACAATTATCATTGGAGCCCCATTGGTGGGGAAAACTACATTAATCAAGAAGTTACAAGAAAAAAATGTTCGTGTGTTTCACGCCGACTCTTTTATTACTAAGATTTATGAAAAGGATGGCTTGGGTTATAAAACTATCAAGGAAGAATTAGGCAATGATTTTGTTAATAACAAAGCGGTTGACAAAAAGAAACTTTCAGCATGAATTTTACAAGATGCTGATAATTTAAAACGTTTAAATGAATTAATTCATCCATTGATTAAAAATCATTTAGAGGGCAAAGACAATTTTATTGCTGAGCTTCCAATCATTACAACGTCACCAATCAAATTTAAGTATGATAAAATTATCTTAGTAACAACAAATCCTGAAGTGATTGTTGAAAGATTTAAAAAACGCAATATTAATCCGGAGTTTTTGCAAGCAATTATTGATGGATGAACAAATGACTTTAAATTTGATTTTAAAGTTGATACAACAAATGGAATATCTGATGATGTAATTGATAGCATCATTGATAAGTTCATAAAATAAATAATCATTATATGAAGATTTTAAAATTCACAATTAATCATAAATATAAAATAAAACTTTCGTTTGAATACTCATCGGTTCCAAGTGATGTTTTAACCTATTATTATTTGCCCCTTCTTGGGTCAAACGCTTTTTCATTATATTTCTTTTTTCTTATTGAATCTAAAAATTTTTATACAAATGAAATTTTTATTGGGCAAGAAAGAATTATTGCAATGCTAAATTTACCGGTCGTCGAACTTGAAAAGACAATTAGGAAATTGGAAATACTTGGTTTATTAGAGATTTTTATCAATCCTGCTGATAATCAGAAGTTAACTTATGTTTTGAATGAACCATTGTTTCATTCAAGTTTTACTAAAAATCAAAAATTAATGACTTTATTAAAAAGTAAAATTGGTGAGGATAATTATTACCAAAATGCCAAGTTTTTTAAAAATAGTTTATTTAATAAAAATGATGAATTAATTTCAATAACTTCAGAAATTGATTTATCACCTTTAGCTTTAAAACATCAAGAACATGATTTAAAGCTAGATTATGACTTTAAATTATTATTTGATATTCTTGATTCTAAAAATATTCAATATGAAAGTTATTGAGCAAAAGAATTAGAAGAGGAAATTAAGAATGTAATTGCTTTATATCAATTATCAACTTTGGAAATTGCTAAATTTATTGAAATATTAGTTCAAAAAAATAATTTATCAAGAAAATCTTTTATTGAACATGTTGATAAAGTCGTGAATATTGATCCAGGAGATTTAGATGAATTGCTAAATACGCAAGCTAATTTTTTGATTGCCAAGAAAACAATGCTGGATGAATCTAAACCTTTGAGCTTTTTTAAAGTAATTTTTTTAAGAACGCCAACCAAAAAAGAGAAAATATTTTTAAAAGAATTGGTGTCTCAATATGGTTTTTCGTATCCAATGATAAATCGTTTAATTGATTATTCAAATTTAATTAACAATGGAATTATGAATAGTAATTTCTTAGGTAAAATTGCTGACACTTGTTTAGCAAAAGGGATTAATGATGTTGAAAAATTAGAAATTCATTTAAAAGCGGCGAACTTATTTAGTGATAGATTTAAAAATAAAAAAACAACGCCACAAATTGAAGATGATTTGGCAATTAACCCAATTTCAATTGATGAAATTGAAAAAGTATTTAAGGAGATTAAATAATGAATTTAGTAGAAAAAATTAAATTAAAATTAAAAGATAATGATGTACGCCTTTATGATGAAATAATTAAAAATAACATCACTGATAAAGAAATTTTAGACAACGCCACTGTAATATTAAAAGCGCTAGAAGATAAAAATAATGATGAATTAGAATATAAGTTAATTATTCAAATTATTGATAAAAAACATTTAGAATCAGTATACGCTCCTTTTTCTCCGGCTGCAATTAAAAAGGAGAAAGTTAACTTATTAAGCAGGAATTTTTTAATTCCATATATAGCTGATGAATATTATCTTCTTGATGGCACAAAACATGTTGATTGAACGAAAGAAAAAGAAGGGGTGTTGAATTGACTAAAAGAACTAGGTAATTCAACAAATGATTTTAATGGAGTTTGAATTTATGGCAAACAAGGTGTTGGTAAAACATATATGGCGATGGCTATTTTGAATAAATTGGTATCGCTTGGTAAAACCGGTGCTTTTCTCCCCTTTTCTGATTTTATTTTAAGGATGCATTCATCTGTATTAAAAATTGATGAACATGTTTTTGATTTAATTAAACCAGCTAAATATGCTGATGTTTTAGTAATTGACGACATAGGTAAAGAAAAAATTACACAATGAACTAGAGATTCTATTTTAGTTAATATTTTAGATTATCGTATCGCCAATAAGAAGTTAACAATATTTACTTCAAATTGATCCATTGATTCTTATAATGAGAAATTAAAAATCATTTTCAATAATAATTATTCTTATGGCAATAGAAATAGAAATAATAAAAATCAAGATAATATCGAAGTAGACCGGATTACTGATCGAATTTATCAATTGGCCCCATTATCAATTGAGGTTAAGGGGCGCTCTTATCGTCATTACAAAAAATAAAAAAAGCATTTGTTAAATGCTTTTTTTATTATAAATAATTATTAAGTTCTAGAACCAAAAAAGTCATCCATGTTTTGTCACAATTCATCAGAACCAGGATATTCATTAGTTGGATCAGTTTCTGTTTCATCAACGTCAAATTGTCCATAATCAAGACCATAAAAGATTAAAACGGGAGTTCCATTTCGAAAAATTCATCATGATGTTTTTAGAGATGGAACTGAATCGAACAACATTGGTTCATGACTAGTTGTTGCATCTGTATTACTAATGGTTGAAAAATATAAATCTTCGTCTGAAATGTTTTGATCAAGTCCAACACTTCAAGTAAATTTTATTGTGTCTGTTGCAATTGAATCAGCATCACTTGGTTTTTGGTTATAGAATATATCTTGGTTATCAGTTTCATCAGCTTGATAAATTACTGGAATATCAACATTAAAAAGACCATTAAAGTTAGTATCCACTCCATCTTGGTCTTTATTTAATAAAAACTCTTCCATAGCATCCACTGGTGAATCATAACTATTGACCCCTTTACTTTTGGCAGAATCTACATAATATCAATCAATTATTTTTTCCCCACGAATATAACTTGTTCATCCGGGTTCTCCAGATTCAACTTCTTGGTTTTTTCTTTTAGTTTCGTCGGCAGTCATTCCATAGAATACATGGTCAGAAACATCATCTTGACTATCAAACATTATTCCAGTGTATTGATCTGGATCAGCATCTTGAACAGCATCGCCAGCCTCATCAGCAGTAACAACGTGATCCTTATCTAATTCAGTTTTCATAAATTCATGCCCATTAGGAGCATAATACTTAAGAGAGAAAAACAATGTTAAACCAAGCGCTAATAAAAATGTTGATATAACGATTAAAATTATTACGATTTTCTTTTTACTCTTCTTTATTATTCGAGAATTTTCATTTCTAGATTTACTTTTTGTTTTCATATTTTACTAATTATATATAATTAATAATAGTTTATATAAACTATGAATATTGTATTTCCAATCACTATCTTAATATTAATCATCCTTTCTGCTTTTTTTTCTTTTTCAGAAATAGCTTTGGCATCATTAAATAAGCACAAGTTAACCGCAAAAAAGGTAAACTCGACAAAAAATCATCAGATAAGACAAATAAATCGCGCTCTTTATTTGCATGATCGTTATAATGAATCATCATCTTCAATCGTCATTGCAAATAATATTGTAAATATTTTAACAACAACATTAGCAACAGTTTGATTTAGTGCAATTTTTAAAGGAGGAGGGGCGACAGGCCCAATAATCGCCTTTCTCTTTACAACAGTTTTAATCATTATTTTTGGAGAAATTATTCCAAAAATGCTTGCAAAAAGATTTCCTGAACAAGGAATATTAATTTTTTCAGCACCGTTAATATTAAATCTTTTTCTTACAAAACCAGTGTCTTACTTTCTTGCTAAATTGGTTTCTCATGATGATGATGAAGTTGTCGCTAATGAGCAAGAATTTCATCAATTAATAGATGAAACAAATGACGATGTTATTACTCGAAGTGAACAAGAATTAATTCGTGGAGCAATGCTTTTAGATCAAACTGAATCAAAAAAACGGATGGTTCCAATCAAGAACATGATTTCGTTTACCCCTAAAGAAGCAACGCAAAGAAATGTTGATAAGTTAATCAAAAAATATCAATATACTAGAATTCCTGTTTTTGATGAAAAGGGATTGCCATTGGGAATCTTAAATACTAAACAATATTTGATTCAATGCAAAACAAAAAAAACAATTAAAATTCTTGATTTAGTTTATGAAATTCCAATTTTTGATGAGAACATTTTAATGCACGAGGTTTTTTCAATATTAAGAAAAAACCGTCAGCACATGGCGCTACTTAAAAATGTTTCAAATGGGAAAATTACCGGGCTAATTACAATTGAAGATATTGTTGAAACTATTGTTGGCGATATTTATGACGAAACGGATATTGAAGCGGACGGAGTTTATAAAATTTCTGAATCTTCATATTTAGTCAAACCAAATGTAAAAATAGGTTATTTGTTTTCAATGTATTTTAAAAAAATATATATTGGTTCGGAGATTAAACGACTATCAACAAAGGAATTCGTTGATAAAATTGCTGGAAAAAATGCTGTTATTGATGACTATATAACCTTTAAATCTATAATAATTTGAGTCAAGGAAGATAAATACGAAAAGAACAAATTAATTTATGAATTCGAACTAATAAATTAGTTATATAATTTAAACAATGAAAGAGACTTTGGCAAAAAACAAATCTGGAACTGTTAAAACTCTTCGTTTATCATTTAGCAAAAAAATGTTTTTGCTAACATCTGCAACCATATTAATTTCTTTCGCCTCATTATATTTTATTGTTTATGCTGGAATATTTTCTCCTGGTATGGGAGGACTTTCACAAGGTTTTGCTTATTCATTGTGAGATATTTTACAACGAGCAAATCCAAGTGATACTCATCTAGGGATGACATTTTTACAGTTTAAAATCGCTTTCTTTTATCTAGTTTACTGGATAATTAATATTCCAGTTTTTTACTTTACATTTAAAAAATTTGGTAAATCATTTTTATTTTATTCAACTTATACCTTATTTTTATCAGCGATAATTGCGACAGGATTATCTTTTTCATCAATCGGTTCATTGTCTTTTATTGGTTCAATAAATCCTGAGAAAATTCAATCTTATACTCTGGAAAATCCTGAGCTTGCAAAAACTTTTAAATTTGTTATTTATATTTTAATGGCGATTATTGCCGGATTATTATATGGTTTGGGAGTTGGGATTGTCTTTTCTGTTGGGGCTTGTACAATGGGTTTTGATCCAATAGCAAGATATCAAGCTAGAACCAAAGGAGTTGAAATTGGTAAAATATTTTTTGTTTTTTCTTTAGTAGTTTCTCTATTTTGGATTTCTTCAGAATATTTTATTAATAATATTGGGATGGCGGGAACACCGATTCCGTCCGATGGTCCATATATTATGGGGGAAACAAACGGTACGGAATATCTTGGGGTATCATTTTATGGTTATATTTCAGCAGTTATTTTTTCTCCAAAATTAATTGCAACTTGTGTGTTTTTATTTACATATTCTGCTGTAGTATCCGCAATGTATCCTTCTTCAAGAAAATACATTATTGAAGTTATTTCTGCTAAAACTAGTAAAATTTCTGAATATTTTAATTTAATTAATTATCACCGTAGTCATACATTGGTTGAAGCTCGTGGTGGTTATCTTGGGAAGCATTTAGAAATTTTAAAAATGACAATTAATGCCGAAGAACTCATTGATGTTATTGAAGATGTCTCCAAGATTGATAATAATGCATTTATTCAAGTATACGAGGCTAAGAAAATCTTTGGTCCTCATGTTTGAACGCCAAGAACTAAAGAAGATAAAAAACATGACGCTGAGTTATATCGTCTCAGGGATCATGATCGAAAACGCATTCGAAAACATCTTGATAATTCTGCGAAACAAGAAAAAGAAAAAGAAAATTCATCTCGCTTTAAATTCCTCGATTATTGAAAAAAAGAAAACAAAAGATTGACAAAAAGAGTTCCGCCGGAACCAAAATTAGGTGATGAATTAGTTCAAGAACTTTTGGATAAACAAGATAAAAATAAACCTAAAAAAACAAAAGATGAATAAAAAAAACAAAACGAATCATTTCGTTTTGTTTTGCTTTATATATTATTTTGAAAATTTATTTGGATGTTCTTTTTTCATCAATGAAATAAAATCATCTTTATTCATGTCCTTGTATTTTTGATAAAGAGCTTCAGTTTCAGCTAATTCGTTTATTGCATATTTCTCTTTTTCAAAGCCGTTAATCACAACTTTTTTACCTTGTAAATTTTTATAAGTTTCAAAAAAATCTTGAACTTCCTTTAAAATATGCTTTGGAACATCATTTAAATTTTTAATGTGATCAAATCTTGGATCAACATCGATTACAGTTATTAATTTAGTATCTGTTTCTCCTCCATCAATCATTTTCATTGCCCCAATAATTCGAACGGGAACAATTACTTTCGGGATGAAAGCGCTGTCTCCAATCATTAATCCATCCAATGGATCTCCATCTCAATCTAAAGTGTTTTCAAAAAATCCGTAATCCATTGGATACTTTCCAGCCCCAAAAAGAATTCTATCTACTCTTAATTTTCCATTTTCAACTTCATATTTAATGTTTGTTCCTTTTGGTATTTCAATAATTAAATCTTTTTTCATTTTATTCCTTTCAATACATTAATATTATAATTTATATTAAAAATAATATCTTAGTATAATGTAATCAAACAATGGTAAAAAAAGTAGAAAAGAATTATCAATTAGAACTTAATAGCGTTACAAAATTAACTTATGCGAGTTTTATTTTAGCAATTTGTGTCATTTTAGTTTTGGTCCAAATCCCCGTTCTTCCGCTATACGCCTTAGCAATTGACCTTTCATTATTCCCCCTACTCTTTTGCAAAAGGCACATCTCTAAGCCATATGCCTATATAATTGCCCTTATTTATCCTTGGTTTTCTTATTTTAGTTATATGGGTGGCGGCCTTGTTGGCGCATCAATTTTAGTCATTTTTGCCCTTACAACATTGACAATAGATTCATTTTTCTTTAATGAAAAAAAGACAAATAAAAAAACAGACAAAAACACAGATAAAAAGAAAAATGAATCATTTAAAAATATATATAAATCATTAATTAATTATGTGTTTTTATTTTTATCAATAACGTTTGTTATTTTTATTTTAAACGCCGTTTTATTTTACCCTTTATTTCTAAACACTTCCGAAACTTCATGATTTCCCTTTTGAGCATTTAAATATTCAAATAGTTGAATATATTACTTAGTAATTGTCTTTGCCCTAACTTTTTTTATAACTGTTTTAAAGTTATTTTTTACTTACATATTGCTAAATTATTTAGAACCAAGAATTTTACATTTAATATAAAATGATGGTAAATTATAATATTATTGTAAAATAAGTTTAATGGTTATTTGCCCGCGTAGCTCAGCAGGATAGAGCATACGCCTTCTAAGCGTAGGGTCATAGGTTCGAATCCTATCGCGGGCGCCATTTTTTTTATTTAAAATTATTATGAATAACAATAATTACTATAACGACACAATCACCGAACTTAAAGCTTTAATTGAAAAAAATCAATTACGACAAACAATTGATATCATCACCGAGGAGATGTCAATGCCATATATTCCTTTGTGATTTGAAAAAGAATTAAACAAATTGATTATAATTTTAAATAAAAATAATTCAAATTTAAAAAACTACTTCGCCTTTAATAAATTTAACGAAAAAATACTAGCAAAAAAACTTTCCAATAATGACAAGTTATTAATGATAAATAATTTGGCAAAAATTAATTTATTAAATTACAAAAATGAAGTGCTTGAATTATTTAACTCAGATTTAAACCATATCGTTAAGGCGTGCTTAATTGAAATTTGTAAACAACAAAAATTGCCATGAAATATAATTATTGAAATCGATCATAATCAATTCAAAATTGATTTAAAAAATTATGAATCATTTTATTTATCAAAGACTTTTGCAAAAGATTCATCGCTAATTGAAAAATATTTTAGTGATAATGAGGAAATTTTAGATTTTGCATTTATGATTTTAGAGAATGCATATTTGGGAATGGTATTTAAGGATGAGGAACTTAGTTTAGAAACAATGGCACCAGCAGTAATTTATTTAACATTGAAAACTTTTTCACAAACTAATGAGTTAAATGAGTTTCTAAAGAAAAGTGATTTCTTAATGAATCTTGAGAAAAAAGTTAAATATTTAATTAAAAATTGCTTTTAAAGTATTATATATATAATTTAATTAGAAAATAAAGGAGTGATATGTCAGAAATAAAATCACAGAAAATAAATGGTAACGTTGAAGTTACTTTTATTCCAGAGAATTCCCAGTGAGAAAAAGAAGTTAAAAGAGCAAAAAATAATCTTTTTCAAAAGCTAGAACTAAAAGGTTTTAGACCAGGGAAAGTTCCAACACAAATTGCTGAGAAATCAATTTCAAAAGATCAAATTCGTCAAGAAGCGATGAATCAAATTATTGATATTTATTTTGAAAAAGTTCAAGATGAATTATATAAACATGAAATTGTTTCAAAACCAATGTTGGAAGTTGTAAAAATCACTGATGAACAATTAGAAATAAAATTTATTGCTACTTTAATGCCTGAAATTATTCTTGGAGATTACAAAAATTTGGATGTTAAATTATCAACAAGTGAAGTAACGACTGAAGAAATAGAAGACGAAATAAAGCAAATTACGAACTCATTTAAAAAAACAATAAATTTAACTAATGATGACAAAATTGAAATGGGACATAACGTTGATTTAAATTTTTTAGGAACAGTTGAAGGTAAAGAATTTGAAGGCGGAAAAGCTGAAAATTTTGATCTTAAAATTGGTTCAAAATCGTTTATTGACAATTTTGAAGAACAGTTAATTGGTCACAAAATTAATGATGAATTTATTGTTAATGTAACATTTCCAGAAACTTATCCAGAAGAAAATTTAAAAAATAAAAATGCCGACTTCGCTGTAAAAATTAATGGAATCAAAAAAGAAGCATCATTCGAAGGAATCGAACTTCAAGATAAATTAGCTAAAATGGGATTTTCTTCAATGAATGATTTAACAATCAGAGTTGAAAAAATGATCAAAGAACAAAAAGTTCAAACGGATAAAGATAAGTTTTTTGATGAAATAGTTGTTAAAATTTCAGAATTAAGTTCAACAAAAATTGATATTCCTGAAGAACTTATTATTCAAGAAAATGAACGATCATTGAAAAATTTCGAAAATAATTTAACACAACAAGGAATTAATTTGGAACAATATTTGAAAATGCTTTCTTTGACAAATGAGCAATTTATTGAAAAAAATATTGTACCAATGGCAAAAAAACAAATCATTTCAGGTTTAATATATTCAAAATTAATTAAGGAATTTGAATTAGAAATTTCAGATGATGAAATAACACTTGAATTAGAAAAATTAAGTAAGGAAAATGATATTTCAATCGAAGACGTTGAAAAACAAATTTCAAAAGACCGAATTAAATCAAGTTTAGAATACGATAAACTTATCGGCAAATTTATAAAAAAATAATTTAATTAAAAGAGGTTTTAATGACACAAAAAAATAATCAAAGACCGTTATTAGTTGCAATTGACACCGTTCTTTTTCCCTTTTTCACTAACACATTTGAAATCGGTAAAGCAGAATCAATGAATGCAATTAAAAATGCGACAGAAAAGCACAATGGCGAAATTCTTATTGCCAATTTTTTCGACAATCAATCATCTTCAAGCGTTGAAAACATTTTAACAATTGCAACACTTGGAAAAATAGAAAATGTTACGGAAAAAGAAGATCACTTATTAGTGAAAATTAAGGGAATCAATAGAGTCAGCTTGAAATCAGTTACTTTTACTGGTAATTTTAATGCCGTATTCGAACAAGTAAAGGATAAGGAAATTCATAGCAAAGAGGCAAAAGCTCTTAAAGCAGAAATTTTAGAACATTTAGAGACTGGGATTAAAAATTTAAATATCCCCCTTTCACTCAATGAAATTAAAAATTTTGAGGGAATTAATCCCGGGATATTTTCATTTTCTTTATCATCATTGATTCCTTTCCCCTTTGAAATTAAAAGGCTTTTGTTGGAAGAGGATGTTGTTGCTAAAAGATTAAAAGTAATTTCAAAGACAATGATTAATACTGAAGAGATAATTAATGTTAAAACCGTGTCTGGTTCAATAAATGATCGCGTTAAAGACAAAATGAGTAAGCAACAACGCGAATATTATTTAAAAGAGCAATTAAAAGCTATTCAAGAAGAACTGGGAGAAATAAGTGGCGACGGTAATGAAATCGAACAATTGACTTCTAGAGTAATGAAAAACCCTTATCCAAAACATATTAAGGAAAAATTATTAAAGGAAATAAAAAAATTGGAAGCTACTCCTTCGCAAGCAGCTGAGGCTAATATTATTCGTAGTTATATTGAAACTTTAATTGATCTTCCTTATTGACAAGTTGCAAAAGACAATTCAAATATTGTTGATGCTTTAAAAATATTGGATGAAAATCATTTTGGACTTGAAAAACCGAAACAAAAAATAATTGAATTTTTAGCCGTAAAGCAAAATAATCCCGATTCTAAGGGAGCAATTTTATCATTAGTTGGTCCCCCCGGAACTGGAAAAACAACTTTAGCTAAATCAATAGCTAACGCTCTAAATAAACCGTTTGTTAAGATTTCACTTGGTGGAGTTAAGGATGAAGCAGAAATTCGTGGACATCGCCGAACTTATATTGCTGCAATGCCTGGAAAAATCATTAACGCAATGAAAAAAGCGGGAGTGATTAATCCTCTAATTTTACTTGATGAAATTGACAAAATGTCGAGTGATTATAAGGGTGATCCAACGTCAGCAATGTTAGAGGTTTTGGATTATGAACAAAATGCTCATTTCGAGGATCATTATCTTGAGGAAGAATATGATTTGAGTAATGTCACGTTCATTGCAACTGCTAATTATTTTAAACAAATTCCTGAAGCATTATATGATCGATTGGACATTGTTGAAATTTCATCATATACAGAAATTGAAAAAATTGAAATTGCTAAAAAACATTTAATTCCTGCGATACTTAAAGATACAATGATTTCTCCAAAATTATTTAAGTGAAATGATGAAGCAATCAAATTTGTTATTCAAAAATATACAATGGAGGCTGGGGTAAGACAATTACGTCGAGTTATTGATGAAGTATCAAGAAAAATTCTTGTTTTAAAACTAAATCACAAAGTCAAAAACAATCTATCATTGAATCCAAAAAAAATTGAGGAATTAATTGGTAAACCTAAATTTGAATTTACTAAGAAGGATGATGTCCCACAAATTGGAACAGTAATTGGTCTTGCTTGAACTCAATATGGTGGTGATATATTGCCTATTGAAGTTTCAACTTATCCAGGTGATGGAAAACTCGTTATTACTGGTCAATTAAAAGATGTAATGACAGAATCAGCAACAATTGCACTTTCATATGTAAAAGCAAATGCTGGAATTTTTGGAATTCCTGAAAAAACAAACGGTAAAGATACTTTTAAAAATATTGATATTCATGTTCATTCTCCAGATGGATCAACACCAAAGGATGGACCTTCCGCAGGAGTCACTTTTACAACAGCGTTAATATCCGCTCTTTCTGGTCGCCCTGTTTCAAATACTTTAGGTATGACTGGTGAAATTACTCTTCGAGGGAAAGTTTTCCCAATCGGAGGATTAAAAGAAAAATCAATTTCGGCAAATCGTTCTGGACTTAAAAAGATTTTTATTCCAGAAGATAACATCAAAGATCTTGATGAAATTCCCAAAGAAGTTAGAGAAAATTTAGAAATTAAAGCATTTAAAGATTACAAGGATATTTATAACGAAATTTTTGTAATGCCCAATAAATAATATGAATGGTAAATACAATCCCCGAGAGTTAGAACAAAAAATACAGTTATTTTGAAAAGAAAATAACTTTTTTAAAACAAGCAATGATGAAAAAAAAACGTTTACAATTTTAATGCCACCCCCGAATGTAACAGGTGATTTACATCTTGGACACGCCTGAGATTTGTATTATCCCGATTTATTAATTCGTTTGAAACAATTAAAGGGTTATGAAGCAATTTGATATCCAGGAATGGATCATGCAGGAATTGCCACCCAATCCGTTGTTGAAAAGAGACTTTTTTTAGATGAAAAAAAAACTCGTCAAGATTTAGGACGAGAAAAATTCATTAAGCAAATTTGAGATTGAAAAAACGAATATGCCAAGAATATTGAAAAACAATGAGATAAAATTGGTATCATCGCCGATTTTGAAAAACAAAAATTTAGTTTAGACAAAGATGTGAATAAGCTGGTTATTGATTCATTTATTCACTTTCATGAAAAAGGATTAATTTATCAAAATAAAAAATTAGTCAATTGAGACGTGAAGTTAAAAACAGTAATTTCAAATATCGAGGTTGACCATCATGAAGTTGATGGGAAAATGTATTACGTTTATTATCAACTTTATGAAAGTGATCAAAAAATAATAATTGCAACGACAAGACCGGAGACTATTTTCGCAGATAGCGCTCTAGTTGTAAATCCAAGTGACAAAAGACATAAAGATCTTATTGGGAAAAAGGCTCTAAATCCATTAACGAAAAAACTTATTCCCATTATTTCTGATAATTATGTTGAAAAAGAATTTGGGACTGGAATAATGAAAGTTACTCCGTCTCACGATTTTAACGATTATGAGCTTGGGATTAAATATGGTTTACCTTTTACGAACATTTTTAATTTAGATGGAACATTAAACGAAAAAACACTTCAATTTAAGGGTCTTGATAGAGAAAACGGAAGAAAAAAAGTTGTTGCATTTTTAAAACAAAACCAACTGCTTGAAAAAATTATTGATCATAAACATTTTGTTGGTTTTTCACAACGATCACAAACCATTATTGAACCTCTGATTTCAACTCAATGATTTTTGCGTTCTTCCATCCTTGCGCGTAATGCTTTAAATGAACAAAAAAAACACAACAAAATAACTTTTTATCCAAAACGATTTGAAAGTGTTTTCATTAATTGAATGGATGGTATGGAAGACTGATGTATTTCTCGTCAATTATGATGAGGTCACCAAATCCCTGTGTGGAAAAAGGACCGGGAAATAAAGGTTCAAGCAATTTCCCCTGGAAAAGAATGAGTTCAGGAAGATGATGTTTTGGACACTTGATACTCTTCAGCGCTTTGGCCATTAATATTTCGTGATGAGGCGGTTATTGCTCGCCAGGATGATTCAAACTTTCTATCGACAATACTTTTTACCGGATATGATATTATTTTATTTTGAGTTTCACGAATGATTTTTCAAACTTTAGAATTAGATAGTGAAAAAAGACCACCGTTTAAAACTGTTATTAATCATGGATTAATTCGTGATAAAAATGGGTTAAAAATGTCGAAATCGTTAGGTAACGGAATAAATCCGATGACAGTGATTGATAAATGAGGATCTGATGCATTACGAATTTCGTTATTGGCAAATTCTTCTCCGGGGCAAGATATTCGTTTTCAGGAAGAAAAAGTCCAATCTGCCTGAGATTTAAATAATAAATTATTTAATGCAACAAAACTTATTTCAAGCTTAATTATTAAATCTAAATTTAAAACTAAGTTAATTCGAACTAAAGCAACAAAAATTGATCTTAATGAAATTGATCAGTATATTTTGCAAAAATTAAATTCATTATTAAAAAACATTGATTTGAATGTTGAAAAATATAATTTAAATTTAATTTTTGCAGAAATTAAGAAATTTATTTTTAGTGATTTTGCAAACACCTATTTAGAATTTATTAAATTAATTAATGATGAAAAACAATTAACGACTACAATGAATATTTTAATTGATATTTTAATTCTTCTTCATCCATTCATTCCTTTTTTAACGGAAGAATTATATTTAGAATTAAATCAATTTGTCGATTTGAAAAAATCGATTCTTCTCGAAGAATATCCAAAAGTTTTTGCGCTCGACTCTAATAATGAAAATAAAGAGTTGGATGCACTCCTGGTTGGTTATCGCGCTTATAATAAAGCAAAATTAGTAAAGGGATATCAAAAAAATGATTCCATTGAATTATTCTTCCCCCAACTTGATAAAGCAAAATTATTATCAAAATATTTAAGTCACTTAAATGTTTCAATTATTGTTGAAGAAAAACCAAAAGAGGCCTCGGGAATTCTTATTGATCCTAAAATTGGAATTATTTATTATTTAATCAAAACAAGCAAATTACTTTTAATAGAAGAGTTAAAGAAAACCGCCACCAGTGAATTAAATAATGAATTAACGCGAGCAAAAAACTTGTTAAAAAATCCAAATTTTATCAATAAGGCAGCCAAAGAAGTAGTCACAAAGGAAAGGAATAAACACGCTTTTTATAAACAGTGTTTAAAAATAATACAACATGAAAATTAATGAAACTTTATTAGAATCACAAAGAATAGATCTTTTTTTAGTTGGTGAAACAGGTTTAACAAGAAATAAGATTAAACAATTAATTCTTGCCGAGCAAGTTATTGTCAACGGAAAAGTTATTATCAAACCAAATACAAAATTAATTGGTGAAATAGAAATAAGTCTTAATAAAGACCTTGGGGATAAACCATTACAAAAATGAAATGAACTTTCATTAATAAAAATTATTAAACAGACAAATGATTATTTAATTCTGGACAAACCATCTGGTCTATCAGTTCATCCCGGGGCAGGAAATGAAAATAGAACATTGGTAAATTTACTTTTAGCAATGAATATTCCATTAGCGCAGTCTCATACAAATCGTCCCGGAATTGTGCATCGACTTGATAAAGATACAACGGGTATTATTGTTATTGCTAAAAATGATGAGTTTTATCATTTTCTTCAGGAACAATTTATCACACGGAGTGTTAAAAAAATTTATTACGGTTTAATTGTTGGTAATTTAGAACATCAACAAGGGGAAATTAATTTGCCATTGAGTCGTGATCATCATAATCGAAAACGTATTACTGTTTCAAAATTTGGAAAAAAAGCAGTAACTCTTTTTAAAGTGGTCGAAAGATTTACTGATAATGATTTAATTCAATTTGATTTAAAAACAGGAAGAACACATCAGATTAGAGCACAAATGCAATACTTAAAACATCCATTATATAACGATCCTGTTTACGGTGTTAAAGTTGAACAAGAAGGTGGACAATATCTTCACGCAAGTAAGATATCCTTTCTTGATTTAAAGCAAGAAAAGGTAACTTATGAAGTTCCGTTACCACCAAATTTTGAAAAAAAACTTAAAGAAATTAAAAAGGTATAATTAACATAAATATGACAAAAATAAATATTATAGCCCTGCGGGGCTTAGACGAAAAAACGACGGGAATGTATATTTTAGACATCGATTCTAAAATATATATTTTTCACGCC
>WTBJ01000012.1 GCA_013139135.1 Mycoplasmataceae bacterium
AAAAAGCTTTTCCGATGTTGAATTTGTAATTAAATATGGCGGACAAAAAGTTTATTGTTTCTTAATTTTTGGAGAAAAATAAATGAATAGAGTTATTGCGTTTGATTTAGTTGGCGGCGATAAAGGAATTGAAGTTCCCTTATCAGCATCAATTACATTTGCCAAAGAAAATTTAGATTGAAAATTATTACTTTATTCTGATTTGGTAATTGATCATAAATTACCTAAAAATATTGAAGTTATTCTTTGTAAAACAAGAATAACAGCAAAAGATTCAGCGATTTCAATAGTGAGGAAGAAAGATTCAACTTTAGTCACAGCTTTGAATGCAACTGTCAATAATCAAGCATCGGCAGTCATTTCTGCCTCATTATCTGGTCCATTAGTTACAGCAGGATTTTTAATTTCAAAGCCAATTAATGTAGATATTAAACCAGGTTTTGCTCCTTTTGCAACTAAAATAAACGGTGAAGTATTTGTTATGTTAGATGTTGGCGCTAACCTTGGCGCCAACGCTTTCACCTTGGAAAAATATGGTTTGTTAGGAATTGAATTTTGTAAAGCATTGGGAATAAGTAAAAACCCGAAACTGAAACTATTAAATATCGGTCATGAAAAAAATAAGGGAACACCATTGCTTAAAGAAACCTACGCCCTACTTGAAAAAAACGCAAAAATTAATTTTGGTGGTAATATTGAAGCAAATAAAATTTTAACCGATCTATCTGTTGATGTTGTATTAACTGAGGCGTATGGCGGCAATATTGCACTTAAAGCAATCGAGGGATCAATCTCTCTTTTTGTTGATTTATTAAAAAATTCGGCACAAAATTCTCTTAAAACAAAATTAGGATTATCTTTAGCTAGTAATCTTCGTCATGATATAAAAAAAATCATCAACGAGGATTATTTAGGCGGAGCAATTGTAATTGGTTTAAATCATCTATTGATTAAGGCTCATGGCCGTTCTAATGAAAAGATGTTTTTAACTTCACTAAACACCGCTAAATTATTAATTGAAAAAGATGTAATCACTCATTTTAAGGCGGTATTATAATGAAACAAAAAATTGAAAAATTTCTGAAACAGCAACATATTAACGCTAAAAATATCGATATTTATGTGGAGGCCTTTACGCATATGAGTTATTCCCACGAATCTAAGAAAAAGTCAAAGTCTTATGAAAGATTGGAATTTTTAGGGGATTCAATTTTGGGCAAGATTGTTGCAAAATATATTTATCAAACTTATCCAGAAATGACACCAGGGGATATGTCCCTTTTAAAGTCTAATGTTGTCAACAAATATTTTCTTGCTAAAATTGGGAGAAAATTACATTTTGAAAATTATATGCTCCTAGGACAAGGCGAGGATCGTAAAAAAATTTCAGATTCAGTTTATGAAGATATACTTGAATCACTAATTGCAGCAATTTACTTAGATGATAGTTACGAACAAGCAAAACTCTTTATTGCAAAATATATATTTAAATCAATCAACAATATTAATTTAAATGATTTAAAAGACTATAAGACAAAGCTTCAAGAACTATTACAAGCAGAACAACGTAAAGCTGTTGAATATTTTACGGTTCCAAAAAAAGATTCGCAAAAGAAATTATTTTTTGTTTCAAAAGTGAAATTAGATCAGCAAATTCTTGGTCAAGGTGAAGGCGTTTCAAAAAAAATGGCAGAACAAAATGCTGCTAAAGATGCATATGAAAGAGTAGCAACTTAAAATGTTTTTAAAACGAATTGAAGCTCAAGGCTTCAAATCACTCGCTCATAAAACAATAATAAATTTTAACGACGGTTTAACTGTTATTGTCGGACCTAATGGTTCAGGTAAATCAAATATAAACGATGCAATTAAATGAGTTCTTGGAGAGACCTCTAAAAAAATTCTAAGAGCATCATCAGCAAAAGAAATGATTTTCACTGGTTCTGATGATGAAAAGGAAGCTAGTTTTGCCGAGGTTTCATTATTTTTTGACAATAAAAAAAGAATTTTGGATCTTGAGTTTGATGAAATTCAAATTACAAGAAAATCGTATCGTCATCAAGATCAAAATGAATATTTTATTAATAAAGAATTAGTAAGAAGAAAAGATGTTAAAAATTTATTTTTAGATACGGGACTTGGTAACACCGATTTATCAATCATTTCTCAAGGCTCTGTAACCAAAATAACTGACGCTAAACCTGATGATTTAAAGCAATTATTAGAAGAGGCAGCCGGTGTTTCGCGATATAAAAAACAAAAGAATGAAGCGGTAAAAAAACTTGATAAAGTCGAGCAAAATTTTGATTTGTTTAATGTTAAGTTAGAAGAAATGAATAAGCAAGTTAAACCTTTACTTAGGCAAAAAGAAAAAGCGCAAAAGTATTTGGAAATTAAAAGGCAATTATCTAAAATTGAATTACCTTTAATAAAAAAGCAATTAACTTCAGCCTTTATTGAAAAAAAAGAATTAGAAACAACCTTATTTGATACCGAAAACGAAAAACAATCAACGAATGTTAAATCAAGATTGGCTAGTCAATCTATTCAAACTAATCAAAGTAAAATTATTGAATTAGAACAAACAATATCATTGCTCCAATCTAAACAAACAGAAATGATCCAAAAATCAAAAACTATCAGTCATGATAGCGATGATTTAACTGCGGAAATAAATCAACTTGCAAAAAGTATTAATGAAATTAAAGTGATGATTAGGTCTTCAAAAGCAAATGATGCAGATTTAAATAATAATCTTAATCAATTACGTAATCAGGAATATGATTTAAAAAACAATCGAGATAAAACTCAATATCGTCTCAATCAATTAGAATTTGAACTAAAAAAATTCTTAAACAAAAAAACAGAATATAATTATGCAACAAAAATGATTTTAGAAAACAAGGCCATTTTTAATAATGTTTATGGAACCGTTAATGATTTAGTTACTTTTGATAAGAAGTATGAAAAAGCAATAAATGTTGCAATTGGCGCTCGTCTAAAAAATCTGGTTGTTGATGATGAAGAAACAATTAAAGATGCAATAAGTTTTTTAAAGCAAAATCGTTATGGTTCGGCAACTTTCATGCCTGCAAAAAAGGTTGTTCCTAAAAATATTTCTCAAGAATATTTAGGAGCTTTTTCACATTTATCAGGATTTATTTCAACACTAAATCAAGTTATTAAATATAATAAGAAATTTGAAAATGTTATTAAAAATTTAGCAGGAACAATCTTGTTGTTTACAAATTTAGCATCAGCTCTAAAAGCAGCAAAACAATCTGGTTACAAATTCCAAATTGTAACTTTGGAAGGCGATATTATTTATCCCGGGTTTATTGTTAAAGGTGGTTCAATAAACAATAAAGATGATAAATTAAAAACTGACTTTGAACAAACAAGAATCCAATTATCTCGGACTTTAAAAGCCGATAACGAAAAAATTATTAATTTAGAAAATGGTATTAAAAACTTTAAAGATAATATTTATTTTCTTGCGAATGAGCAAATTAGATTACAAGAACGAAACAATTATTTTGAAACAAATTTGGCGAAATTATTAGCGCAATATGAGGCGATTAATGGCGAAAAATTTCAGTTAGAACAATTTGACTCTGAGGTTAATTTTTCAGATGACTTATCGCCCGAGCAAATTAATAATAAGATTAAATCCCTACAAGATCAAAAAACATTATTAGCGAAAGAAATTTTAAGTTTTCAACATGATCAAGATGAATTAAGATTAAAATGAGAAACATCAATTGAACAAAATACAAATGCAAAATTGCGGATTGAAATTTTGCGAAATGAGATATCAACTAACGTTGCAATCTTAAATAAAGATTATAAACTTTCGTTTCAAGCATTAGAAGAAATGAAATTTATTGATGTTGAAGTTAACATATCGGATATCGAGCAAAGTCAATTGCAACAAAATCTTCGAAAAGAAATTTCTCAATTAGGATTTATTAATTTGGATGCAATTCAAGAATATGAAATTATTGCTAAGGATTATGAAATTTTGCAAAGCCAAACTAAAGATTTAAAACAAGCAAAGGAAAAATTACTTTCAACAATTGAGCAAATGGATAATTTAATGAAAATAAAATTTGAAGATACATTAAACAAAGTAAATGAAAAATTTCAATTAGTTTTTACTAAAATACTTGGCGGAGGAATTGCTAGAATCAACTATACCGATATAGAAGATAAATTAAATTCCGGACTTACAATCAATGCAAAAACTCCTGGTAAAAAAGTTCAAAATTTACTACTTTATTCAGGTGGCGAAAGATCAATGATTGCATTATCATTGATATTCGCCATCAACGAGGTAAATAAATTACCATTATTAATGCTTGATGAAGTTGAAGCGGCTCTTGACGAGGCAAATGTTGAAAGGTTTGCTTCATTTTCACGAGAGTTAAATCGTAAAACACAACTTATAATTACAACTCACCGTCTGGGAACAATGGAAAAAGCAGACATTTTATACGGGGTAACAATGGAGAAAAAAGGAATTACTAAAATTGTTTCCGTAGAATTACGTGAGGTGATGGACTTAACGGACAAGGGTTAAAATTTATTATGGCTATTTTAAGAAAAAAACAAAAACAAGATGAAGTTTTAGAAGTTATTAAGCAAACCCGAGTTGAAAGTAATTATCAAAAAGGTTTAAAGAAAGCAAAAAATTCATTTACCAAAAAAATTCGTTTACTTGCAAGTAAACATTTAAAACTTGATGAAAAATATTTTTTAGATTTAGAAAACGAATTGATAATGGCTGATCTTGGAGTAACGTTTACTTCAAACTTAATCAAAAAAGTTAAAACTGAGGCGCAAATTAAGAAAATAACTGATCCAAATAAATTAACTTCAGTTATTTTTAGATTAATGTTTGAAGGTTATTTTAATAAAAAGGAACAAAAAAATTCATTAATTAAATATAATCCCGCCGGCTTAACAGTAATTTTAGTTATTGGTGTAAATGGTGTTGGTAAGACAACTTCAATTGGTAAATTAGCTAAAATTATTCTTCAAGAACAAAAAACAATCGCGCTAGTGGCGGGCGATACATTTAGGGCTGGAGCAGTTAAACAATTAGAAATATGAGCCAAAAAAATTAACATACCAATCATTACTCCACAAAAGCAAAATCAAGATCCAGCATCAGTTGTTTACCGCGGTTTGGACTATGCACTTGAAAATAACATTGATGTTTTAATTATTGATACGGCGGGAAGATTACAAAACAAAGTTAATCTAATGGCCGAACTTAAAAAAATTGACAAAATCATTGAAGATAAAACCAAAAAACCAATCGCAGAAACGTTATTAGTTTTGGACGCGACAACAGGACAAAACGGAATATTACAAGCAAAAGCATTCGATGAAGTTACAAAATTGACTGGAATTATATTAACAAAAATGGATTCTAGCTCTAAAGGTGGGATAATTCTACCAATCAAAGATGTCTTTAATATTCCAGTTAAATTTATTGGCCTTGGTGAAACATTGGATGATTTAGAACCATTTGATTTAAAACAATATTTGGCAAATCTACTAGGAGAAAAAAATGACTAAAATAAATGACATTAAAAAATATAGTTCATTATATGATCTATATAATGAACTATTAACAGAAATTCAACGACGTGATTTTGAACTTTATTTATTTTCGGATTTAAGTTTAAGTGAAATTGCAACAGAGAGAAATACTTCTCGTGCAGCAATTTATGATAATGTTAAAAAAGTTCAAAATCATTTGGAACAATTTGAAAGTAAATTGCATTGAACAAAAAAATACAAAAAAATTGATGGGCTCTTGGAAAAAATAAAAAATGAAAAAAATGTTTCAAAGCGAACTGAGTTAATTAAAGAAATTAGAATGGAATTATAAAATGGCGTTTAATTTTTTACAAAATAGAATTGATAAAACAATTAAAAAGGTCCAAAAACAAGGACAATTAACAGCTGAAAATATTAGTGAAATTTTACAAGAGATAAAAATTTCATTTCTTGAAGCCGATGTTAATTTAGAAGTTGTAAATGATTTTATCATTAGGGTTGAAAAAAAAGCAATTGGACAAATTGTTGATTTTAGAAAAACCTCTTCACAGGAATTATTGAAAATTATTAATCAAGAATTAGTAATTTTATTTGGTGGAAAAACTCCAACATGAAATTTTAAACACCCAACAACATTAATGTTTGTTGGTCTTCAAGGTTCTGGAAAAACAACTTCGGTGGCAAAAGTTGCCTCCTTTTTAAGTCGCAAATATGCTTATAAAAATCCCTTATTGGTTGGTTTGGATATTTATCGACCTGGTGCTATCGATCAATTAAAACAATTAGCTGAAGAGAATAATTTTGCTTTTTATGGTGATTACAATGAAAAAAATGTTTCAAAAATCACCAAAAAAGCACAAGAAATTGCTAAGAAAAACAATCATGATTTAATAATTTACGACACTGCTGGTCGGTTACAAACTGATCAAAAATTGATGAATGAATTAGTGAGTATTAAAAAAATTGCTCAACCAAGTGCAATTTATTTTGTAGCTGATGCTAATTCTGGTCAAGAAATCTTAAATGTTGCTAAGGTTTTTGATGAAAAATTAAAATTATCTGCGGCAATAATTTCTAAATTAGATTCTGACGCCAAAGGTGGGGCTGCTCTTTCATTAGTTTCTGCGCTAAATTTACCAATTCAGTTTATTGGAACTGGTGAAAAAGTAAGTGATTTAGATTTCTTTCATCCCGACCGAATGGCCGGACGAATTTTGGGTCTTGGTGACATTGAAACTTTAACTGAAAAAGTAAATGAATTAGATGAAAAAAATAGTCAAGAAAAATTGATGAGAAAAATTCTTTCGGGTCGCTATGATTTAGAGGATTTACTGTATTCGATGGAGCAAGTTTCGAAAATTGGTAGTTTGGGTTCGGTGACAAAAATGCTTCCCGGGGCAAAAATTTCCAATTCCCAAATTGAAAGTGCTGAAAAAAAATTGATTTATTATGAAGTACTTATTAATTCAATGACTGGAAAAGAAAAGCGTAATCCTAGGTTACTTAAACATCCAAAAAGACGAACACGAATCCTTGGTGGTTCTGGAAGAACTCCTCAAGAATATAACGAATTATTGAGACAATTTGAAAAATCTGCAAAACAAATGAAAGAAATGGCGAAATATATTAAAATGGGAAAAATGCCAAAAATGAATAATGGATTTAGTGGTCTTTAAACTTAAGAATACAAGAAAATAATAAGTAATTGATTAGTAAATAGATTTATAATTAAAGTAGTGGAAGAACTACTTATTTTTTATGTCATTTTAATTAATAGTTCAATTTGCAAATATCAATCACATGTCTAAAAAAGCAAAACAAACAGTTATTAATGATAACAAAAAAGTTAATCATAATCAGGTGGATCATTTTTCTCCAACTTTTTTTAAAACCCATAGTAATCATTTTGAAAAATTAGTTTGGAGAACATGATTTGTATTGCTTATCGAATTAGTCGGTACTTTTTTACTAACATTTCTTGTAATATCCCCATCGGTATTTGGTTTATATACACTTGATTCAAATAATTATTCTGGTTTAACAGCTGATTTTATTAAATATTTTACATTGGCTTTTCAGCCAATGTTTATGCGCGCCCTTTGAATTGCAGCTGGAGTTTGAGTATTAATTATTTGGTTTAAAAAGATTTCTATAAATCTAAATCCAGCTATCACTATTACTGAAATGGGTTCTGGGAATATTACCGGATCTCAAGGTGTTTTGAAAATATTTATGCAACTTTTTGGCGCAATTTCAGCTGCCGTTTTTGCTTACCTCATTGCTGATATTGCAGGAATTCAAGTTGATTCATTTGGTTCAACTCAATTAGGGGTTCTCAACTCATATTTATTAGATAAAGATGATAATATTTTTTCTTATGGAACAACAACGGTTACGGGACCAAATGGGTTTGTAAGTATCTATTATGTTTATTTACAATTTGTAATTGAATTTGTTTTAACCTTTTTCTTATTATCACTTATATTTGCAACTGACAAGATGGCCTGGGGACCAAGGTCATTTTTTCTCTTTATTGGAATTACCTTGTTAATTTCAATTGGATTTAGAACTGATAACTTTTCATTAAATCCAGCACGATTATTAGGGCCAATTCTTGTTTCAACTTATTTAAATGTAAATCATGGATTAACTATTGATTCTGGAGCTTGACAAGCATTGCCAGTAATGCTGATGGCGGAATTTCTTGCCGCTTTTTCAATGTATTACATTGTTTCTAAAATTCATGATCAAGAAATAGAACAAAAAGAAATATTAAACAAAAATCAAAGTAAATATTTTTGAGCAAGGATATTAACATTAGAAATTATTCTTGATGAAATGAATATTGATCATGAAACAGTATATTCAATGAATCTTAATGAATTACAAAAAAAAGCAATGTCACTTGGAATTACTAATATTAAAAATAATAGTTATGAACGATTACAGGAACGAATAATTACTAAATTAGTAGAAAATAATCTTGAAAGCGAAATAATTGACAAATCAAAAGAAAATATAAAAAATCAAAAAAAATTATTGGAAGAAATTAATGATGACGCCAGAATGCGATTAGTTAACAGCTTGCAGGGGACAAATTATTTAGATTTTTTAGGTCTTGATGACAAAACAATAACCGAGAAAGAAAAACCTAAAAAGACAAAGAAAACCAAAACTAAAAAAACCAAGAAAACCAAAACTAAGAAAACTAAGAAACCAAAAACTAAAAAAACCAAGAAAACCAAAACCAAGAAAACTAAGAAACCAAAAACTAAAAAAACCAAAACTAAAAAAACCAAGAAAACTAAAAAAACCAAAACTAAAAAAACTAAGAAACCAACAACCAAAAAACCAACAGCAACTAAACAATTAAAAACAACCAAAAAACCAGCAACTAAAGTGGTGAAAACTCCAGTTGTTAATAAATCATCCAAAACCGCTGTTGTCAAAAAACCAACAACCAAAAAACCAACAACAACCAAAAAACCAGCAACCAAAAAACCAGTAACCAAAAAACCAGTAACCAAAAAACCAGTTATTAAAAAATCAGTTACTGAAATTCCTACAGAACGAATTATTGAAAGAATAATTGAAAAGCCAATTATTGTAGAAAAAATAATTGAAAAACCTTTTATTGTAGAAAAAATAATTGAAAAACCTTTTATCGTGGAAAAAATAATTGAAAAAAATATTCAGAGCTCATTTGAAAAACAACCTGAAAAAATAATTCAACAACCAATTATTATAGAGCAAATTGTTGAACAAATAGCAAGCAATTCAGACATAGCAGATGAAAATGAATTAGAAAAATCAATAATTGAAAAACCAATTAAAAGAATTGCTGACAAGATGGTGGATAATGATTTAAATATGTCTATTGCCTCAAACGATGACGAATCACCAAAAGAAATTGAATCAGAAATTAAGGATGAATCTCAAAATCAACCCGATGATGTTGAATCAATTGGTAAATCAAAATCGCCAGAAGAATTAGCTAAAAAATTAAGAGTTGAACAATTAGCAAACATTCTTGATCAAAACAATATTAAATATTTAAAAGGGAAAACTACAAAAAAAGAATTAATAGCTCTAGCAATTGAAAATAATTTAATTTAGAACTTAAATAAACATTTAATGACATTTATGTAATCCAATATATTAATTATCAAAATTATTTTATAAAAACTTGTAAAGTAATTATGCTTTACAAGTTTTTTAATTTTCCTTTATAATACTTTTAGGAGGAAAATATGGCTGTAAGCTTAAGATTAACTAGAATGGGTTCTAAAAAAAGACCTTTTTATAGAATAGTGGCCGTTGATTCAAGAGTTAAACGTGATGGTAAATACATTGAATTAATCGGAACATATAATCCACTTACTGGAGAAAAAAAAGTTGAGAACGAAATTGCTTTAAAGTGATTAAAAATTGGTGCTAAACCAACAGAAACAGTTCGAAACATTTTTTCAGAAGTTGGAGTCATGAAATCATTCCATGAACAAAAACCAAAACAAAAACCAAAACAACAACCAAAACCAATCAAATAATTTAGTTTGAGCTGGTACCTTGGTAAATACGCATGGAATTAAAGGTGAATTGAGACTTTTAACAAATTCGACAAATATTGATGATGAATTTAAAATCGGAACAAAAATAATTGTTGAAGATAATGAATACACAATTGCTAAAATGCGTAAACATAAGTCATTTGTCTTATTGACATTTGAAAACATCACAAACATTAATGAAGTTATTTCATTAAAGAACAAAAAATTATATCTTTATAAAAATGAAACCGATGTTTATTTAACTGATTTTATTGGATATGATGTTATTAATCAAGATAATATAAAAATTGGAATCGTTAATTCATTTCTCAATCAAGGATCATATGAATCGATTGAAGTCATGTTGAAGAACAAAAAAATAACAAACATTCCTTTTATAAATGAATTTATAATTAAAATAATAGAAAAAGATAAAAAACTCATAGTGAAAATACCTGAAGAGTTTTTTAATTAGAAGAAAGGTTATTTTATGTCCAAAGAAGTAACAAAACGAATCAACTACGATAAAGAAGAAATTGGTCATGTTCAGGCTAATAATTTTTCTTCGACATTTTTTAAAACCTATAGCATTGGTCGCAAAAAAATGGTCTGAAAAACATGACTTGTTTTACTTATTGAATTTATTGGTACCTTTTTATTAACATTTTTAATAATTGCCCCATCAGTGTTTGGTTTATATGCACTTGAATCAGAAAATTTTTCAGGTTCGGCAGCAACCTTTGTTGAAATCTTTACTAAGATTTTTCAACCAATGTTTATGCGCGCACTTTGAGTTGGCGCAGGAATTTGAATTCTAATTATTTGATTTAATAAAATATCAATGAATTTTAATCCAGTTGTTACATTTGCTGAAATGGGCGCTGGAAATATTGATAATTCTCAAGGAGTACTGAAAATATTTATTCAAGTAATTGCCGCTATTTTAGCATCTGCTTTTGCTTATTTGATTGCTAATGCCGCTGGGATTGATGTTGAATCACTAGATTCTATTCGATTAGGCGTTCATAACTCTTATCTATTGGGGGCAGATGATAATGTTTTTTCTTACGGAACTAACATGGTTGTAAATCCAGATACAGGTTTCGTAAGAATTTGATATGCACTTTTACAATTCACTCTAGAATTTATTTTAACTTTTGGTTTATTGGCAGTTATCTTTTTAACTGAAAAGATATCTATTGGACCAAGATCATTTATTATTTCAATTGGAATCGTAATATTAGTTTCTATCGGGATTAGAACTAATAATATAGCAATTAATCCCGCAAGACTACTAGGTCCTGCCATTGTTGCAACCTTCATAAATTTAACAACACCAAGTTCTACAATTGATTCTGGCGCTTGACAAGCGATACCATTAATACTTTCAGCAGAAATACTTGCTGGTTATTTAATGTATTATATTGTTTCGACAAAAAATGATAAGAAAGTTAATAATGAAATCTCAACAATCAAACAACAAGAGAAGAACTTTTGAGCAAAAATTTTAACTTTAGAGATTTTGCTTGAAGAAACAAAAACGGATCATAAATCAATTTACTTAATGAGTTCTGAGGAACTAAGAAAAAAAGCTAAAACATTAGGTGTGGCTCATATTAAGGAATTTGATTATGACCAATTACAAACTGAAGTGATAATTAGATTGGTTGAAGATCATCTTGATGAAAGCCTAGCATTCAACACGGAAATAATCGCTAGGGAAGAAGAACTCTTAGCTAAAAAAATACGTGAACGTGGGACGAGCGAATTGAACAGTAATTCACAAGACCCAGACTATTTAAATCTTATTAAACCAAAAAATAAAGCAATTGAAAAACCAGTTGAAAAGAAACCAATTCCAAAAAAAGTTGTTAAGCAACCTATTAAAAAAATTGTTATTTCAACTCCAGATGTTAAAAAAATAAAAATAGAAACTAAAAATGCTGAAAATAAAACCGTTAAACCAATTAAACGAATTAAACCAATTGGTGAAACAAAAGGCAAAACAAATGAACAATTAGCTAAAGAATTAACTATTGCTCAATTACGACATTTACTTTTTAGAAATAAGGTTGCGTATAAACGTAGCGCATCTAAAAAAGTAGATTTAATAAAACTTGCAAGAAAAGAAAATTTAATTGAATAATTAAAGAAATATTTACATTATGAAAATAACAATAATTACTACTTTCCCTAAATATTTCGATGAATTCAAAATTCATAGCATTATCAAAAATGCTATAGAAAAAAAACTTGTTGAAATCACTATAATTGATCTACGTGATTTTGCCACCAAAGGGAATGTTGATGATACAGTTTATGGTGGCGGACCTGGAATGTTATTATTAATTGAACCACTTGTTAAAGCGATAAAAAAAGCTAAAACCAAAAAAACTAAAGTGATTTTACTTAGTCCTCATGGTTTAACTTATAACCAAACAAGAGCGAAAAAATTCCAAGAAGATCAAAATGATTTAATTTTAGTTTGTGGTCATTACGAAGGTACTGATGCCAGACTTAAATATTATATTGATGAAGCAATTTCTTTAGGTAATTTTATTTTAACGGGGGGAGAACTTGGAGCAATGTTAATTGCGGATTCAATAATCAGGTTACTACCCGGGGTTATTAAAAAAGAATCAATTTTAGAAGAATCATTTGAAAATAATCTTTTAGAATATGATCATTATTCAAAACCAATTGACTTTGAAGGTCATAAAGTTCCTGATGTACTTTTGTCAGGGAATCATCAAAAAATAAAAAAATGGCGCAAACAAAGCGCAATTAATAATACAATTGATTTAATTGTAGAAGAAAAGAAGGGAAATTAAAAATGGGAGCAAATCACGATTTAATAAAAAAAGTTGGCGAAGTTCAACAACGAACAGATCATCCGGAATTTAGAGCCGGAGATACAGTAAAGGTTCATATTAAAATTAAAGAAGGAAGTAAGGAAAGAATTCAAATTTTTGAAGGATTTATTTTGAAAAAAAATGGATCAGGAATTAATTCAACTTTTACTGTCCGTAAAGAATCTTTTGGAATTGGTGTTGAAAAAACTTTTCCAGTTAATTCACCAATAATTGTTAAAATTGAACTTGTTAAAAAAGGTAAAGTTCGTAAATCTCGAATTTATTACATGCGTTCAAGAAAAGGTAAATCAGCGCGAATTAAACCAAGAACTGTTTAAATTAATATATTAAAAAAACACCTCTTTATAGGTGTTTTTTTTAATATAATTTAAGTTGTATATATGAAAAAAATTAAAAAATTAAATAAGGAAAAAAATCTCGCGCAATTTGCTTTTTTTATTGAAATATTTTCTATTTTTAATAAACAAATTTGAAAATGAAAATCTTTTTTTGGAAATGTTCTTTTGACTTTTATAATTATTTTTGGAACACTAGCACTTATTCCATATTCGTTTTCGTTTAGTTTTTCAATTAATTTTCTTATTTATTTAACCTCGTCTTTTGTTTACGGTTATGTTTTTTATAATTTTAGACGTTCAACAATTTTTGAAAACTCACTTTTATCTGGAATGAAAAAATCAACATTGTATCTAGCAATTTTTGCAACAATGTTTATTTATTCTTTTGCTATTTTTTCGTTAATTTTATTGATTTATATTTTTTTAATTTTAACCAACTCTTCCCTTCTAATGAATGCATGGTTTTTTTCCCCACTAGTGAATGTTGAATATGAGATGTCACTTTCACAAGTGGGATGGTCACTGATTTTTTATTGGTTTCTTGTTGGAATGTTTTTAAATTTTTCACTTTTTTATTTATTTCAAAACATTTCTAATTCACAACGTGGGTTTTATCTATTTATTTTCTTCTATATGTTTATGTTGTTTTTTTATGGTGCAGCAATAAATCTTAAAACTTGACATTTAGTGCCGCTCATTCCGTACTCTGAATCTAATTTATTCTTTTTAACAAACGTTGAGTATAACTATTTTTCATTTATTGATGGGAACACGGTCCTAAGTATTAAAAACAATATTTCCGATCAATGAAGTCAGGGAAAATATTTTACAGTGTTCATGGAAATTCTCACCCCACATTATTGAATTAATAACTTTTTTGGTTCAATCATGTTGGGTTCATATTTAGATAATAATATTTTTGACAATATCCTCTCCTACGATCATAGAAAACAACTTTTATTATTTACGAACTATTATCCATCAATTGATTTATCATTTGTAAATATAAAATTTAGTTGATATGGAAGTCAAAGTAATTATTGGAGTTTTAAAAATGATATTTCATGATTATTATCACTTTATTTATGAATAATATATTTCATCGTTTATTCTTGAATTGGTCATTTTATTGACTCTATTAAATTTGAATTAATTTAATAGATTGTTTACTCTTGAGTATAATTATCAGAATTACTCAAAATCATATATTTATTTTTCAGCAAGTTTTTACATATAATAAAGTGTATGTACAATTTGCAAGAAAAAAAAGATACTCATGATATATCACAGCTTACCTTTTTTATTCAGACATTTTTGATTTTCAATAAGCAAATTTGAAAACTAAAATATTTTATTGGAAACATTTTTTTATGTTTGATAGTTATTTTCGCCACGCTAGTTATGGTGCCCTATTATTATTCCTTCAGCATTTCAATGAATTTGCTTGTTTTTTTTATTTCTTCTCTTGTTTACGGTTATGTTTTTTACAATTTTAGACGCTCAACAATATTTGAAAATTCAATTTTGTCAGGCATGAAAAAATCAACATTGTATTTAGCGATTTTTCTTACAATGTTTTTATATACTTTTACTTTTTTCTTACTCATTTTACTTTCATATATTTTTCTTATTGCAATTGATTCATCTATTTTGATGAATGCGTGATTTTTTGTTGCAAACGTAGATGTTGAATATGAATTATCACTTTCATCGGCAAGTTGATCATTGTTTTTTTACTGATTTTTTGCCGCAATGATTTTAAATTTTTCACTATTTTATTTATTCCAGAATATCTCAAGTTCACAACGCGGTTTTTATTTATTTTCATTTCTTTATTTATTTTTATTACTTTTTTATGGCGGCACAATAAATAGTCAATCTTGACACTTCTCACCCCCTATTCCATATTCGCAATCTAATTTAATTTTCTTGTCAAAACAAGAGTATAAATATTATTCATTTATACAAGGAAATATTATTTTAGAAGTTGGTAACACCATTAAATCTCAATGAGAGGCCGGAAAATATTTTGCAGTTTTTATGAAGTTAATTACGCCGCATTATTGATTAAACAACTTTTTCAGCTCAAGTATGCTGAGTTCATATTTGAATAAAAATATTTTCACTGATGTATTATCGTATGATCATCAAAAACAAATCTTATTATTTATAAATAATAATCCATCATATGATTTTTTATCATCTTATAATACACAATTTAGTTGATATGGCAACCAAAATAACTATTGGAGTTTTGAAAATGATATTTCATGATTATTATCGCTTTATTTATGAACGGTATATTTTGTTATTTATTCCTGATTAGGATATTTCATTAGTTCAATTAAGGCCGAACTGAATTAATTTATATTTAATAACTTTTATAAATATATAATTTAAATATTATGAATTTCGATCACCAAAAAATTGAAAAAAAATGGCAAGCGTTTTGAAAAAATAACAATGTTTTTAAAGTTAACCTTGACACCAAACTTAAGAAATTTTATGCTTTAGATATGTTTCCCTATCCTTCTGGTTCTGGATTACATGTTGGTCATCCAGAGGGATATACCGCAACGGACATTATTTCGCGAATGAAAAAAATGCAAGGTTTTGAGGTTTTACATCCAATGGGGTGAGATGCTTTTGGATTGCCCGCAGAACAATATGCAATTTTAACAGGAAATAATCCAGCTGAATTTACTCAGATAAACATTAATAATTTCAAAAAACAACTAAATTCATTAGGATTTACTTTTGATTGAGATAAAGAAATAAACACAACGGATCCAAATTATTTTAAAACAACCCAATGAATTTTTGCCCAATTATATCGTCATAATTTAGTTGAATTAAAAAACATTGAAGTTAATTGATCCCCTTCTTTAAATACAGTATTATCTAATGAAGAAGTTATTGAGAATAAATTAGGACAACAAGTTTCTGAACGTGATGGGTTACCGATTGAAAAAAAAGTAATGAAACAATGAGTTTTAAAAATTACTAAATATGCTAAAAGATTATTTGATGGTTTAGATCATTTGGATTGACCAGAATCAGTTAAAAAATTACAAAAAAATTGAATTTATTATCGTGACGATAATAAAAATTATACAAAATCATTACATTTAAGAGATTGAGTTTTTGCCCGTCAACGCTATTGAGGAGAACCCTTTCCTCTTATTCATTTTGACAATGGTGAAATTTATTTAATCCCCGAATCGAACTATCCAATTGAATTACCAATAATTAATAATTATACTTTTTCTCAAGATGGAAAACCAGCATTAGCGAATGCTACCGATTGAATTCATGTTGAAATTGATGGAAAAAAGGGAATAAGAGATTTAAATACAATGCCGCAATGAGCAGGTTCATCTTGGTATTATATCGGCTATTTGCTAAGGGAGAAAGATTCATTTCTACCAATAGACTCCAAGGAAGCAAAGAAACGATTAAATCATTGATTACCAGTTGATTTATATGTTGGGGGAACCGAGCATGCTGTTTTGCATTTACTCTATGCAAGGTTTTGACACATGTTTTTACATGACATTGGAATTACTAAAGTAAAAGAACCATTTAAAAAATTAGCAAATCAAGGAATGATCCTTGGTAAAGGAAATGTTAAAATGTCAAAATCAAAAGGTAATGTAGTGAGCCCTGATTTAATAGTGAAAAATTTTGGCGCTGATTCGCTTCGTTTATATGAAATGTTTATGGGCGCTTTTGAAGATGACAAGTCATGAACTGATAAGGGAATTAAGTCTTCTAATGATTGGTTGAATCGAGTTTATCGAATATTTTTAAATTTAGAAATTAAATCTCCTTCTAATGAAATGAAAAATTATTATAATGATTTAATTATTAGTGTTACTAATAATTACGAAGCTTTAAAATTTAATCTTGCTATTTCTGATCAAATGGTTTTCATTAATCATTTATACAAAGAACCACAATTAACTATCGAAATGGCTCGAGGATTTTTAAAATTATTTTCATGTATTTGTCCCCATCTTGGCGATGAGTTAAATTCAATATTACTCAAAAATGATCAAGAGACACTATATCATTCATCTTGACCCCAAATTTTAAAAGTTACTAAAATTAATAAGAGTCAGCCCATCATAATTCAAATAAATGGGAAAATACGAAAAAAACTTCCAACGGAAGTCTTACCGCAAAATCCAACTACAAACCAACTTAAAACTTTTGTTTTAATTCATTGTTCAAAATGAATTAAAAATGAAACTGAAATTAAAAAAATAATCTTAATTAAAGATTATTTAATAAGCGTGGTAATATAAATGTCAAGATTGAGGAAAAATCCTTTGGCGCAGAAAGAGCTTGCGATTTATCCTTTTGTTTTTGATTGAAAATTAGTCAAGGATAATTTAGAGTTAGACAAAATTTTTAATAACAACAACGATTTTTATTTGGAGATTGGAATGGGAAAAGGCGATTTTATTATTGAGCATGCTCTTTTGAGTCCACCAAAAAACTTTCTCGGAATTGAAAAGTTTCAAACGGTTCAACTTATTGCTGCTAAAAAAATTACCAATTTAATTCCTAATTTAGATAATTTAAAACTAGTCTCCGCTGATGTTAGTGATTTTCTACCTGAAATAAAAAATAATTTAATTGCAGGAATATATTTAAATTTTTCAGATCCATGACCAAAAATAAGACATGCAAAAAGAAGATTAATGGATTTGTCTTTTTTAACTCAATATAACCGGATCTTGAAATCCGGTGGTTTTATCGAGTTTAAAACTGATCAATTATCATTATTTGAATTTGCATTAGAACAAATAAATTTATCTAAACAATTTAATTTAGTAAAAATTGATTATGATTTACATCAAAAACAAGCACAAGAAATTATTAAAACTGAGTACGAAAAGAAATTTCTTGCTGATAATATCAAAATTAATTTTCTAAAAATAGAAAAAATATAAATAAAATAAATAAAGATATAATATTACTAGATGAAAAGAACAAAAAAACAAACAAACACAAAAGAGCATCCGGACCACGATCACGAAAATTTAGAGGCTAAATTTTGAAAATTAGTGGTTTCCCTTTTTCTGTTTATTATTGTTTTATTTTTTCAATTTTCAACAATTTGATGAACAAATTCTACTTATGTTTCATCAGCATATATAATCGAGCTTATTATTGCGACATTTCTAATGATTATCATTGGTAAAGAATACATTAAGGCGTCTATTGGGGGTCTTAAAAGGGGCCTTATTGAGGAAGATACGCTAGTTGCATTGTCATCAACTAGTGCTTATGTTGCATCGGTAGTATTGTTTATTGTTATGATGACAACAAATAATGACACGATTCCCTTGTTTTTTGATGCCTCTGTTGATGTAATGGTTTTAATATACATTGGTCGTTATATCGAGTCAAAGTTATCTTCTGAAGCAAAAAAAGATATTCGTGAACTAGAAAAATTATTTGCTAAAGAAGCAACATTATTAAAAAACGGCAAAGAGACTAAAGTAAATATTAATCATTTAAAGATTGGTGATATTTTAATCATTCGTAATAACGAATCAGTTCCTGCCGATGGAATAATTATTGAAGGTGTTACTCGCATTAATGAAGCTGTCTTTACAGGTGAACCTCTTGCAAAAAACAAAAAAATTAATGATAGCGTTTTTGCTGGAACAGTTATTGAAGAGGGAATGATTAAAATTCGTGTAACTGTTTTAAAAGAAGATTCAATGCTTGGAAAAATTATTGTTGGTGTTACTTCCGCTCAAGGTGCTAGACCAGAATTTCAAAGAACGGCTGATAAAATTGCTAAGTATTTAGTTCCATCTGTATTGTTTTTATCATTACTCGTTTTCTTCCTTGTTGGAGGTTTATTGGGTGCCTGATTTATTGCCTTTATCATGATGATTTCTGTAATGGTTATTGCTTGTCCTTGTTCTTTTGCAATGACAACACCACTTTCTATTTTAGTTTCGTCTGGAGTTGGGAGTAAAAAAGGGATTATTTATTCTTCAAAAGAAATTTTTGAAAAGGTTAAAAAAATTGATGCGATTGCTTTTGATAAAACCGGAACAATTACATCTGGAGAATTAGAAATTTCGAAAAATACCATCCCTAAAAAGTTTCATCAAATAATTAAAATAGCCGAAAACAATTCATCGCATCCAATTGCGAGATCAATTTATCAAAATTTAATTATTGATGAAGATAATCAACAACCTAAAATTAAAGTTAAAGAAATTATTGGCAAAGGTATGGAAATTGTTTTCAATAATAAGAAATATTATTTAGGCTCAGTTAAATATATTCAAACAATTCATAAAGATTATCAAATTGATAAAGTAATTATTGAAGGCCAAAAAGCAACCAAACAATATGTAATGTTTGGTGATGGTAAAAATGTTTTAGGATATATTGAATTAATTGATCAAATAAAAGATAATGCTAAAGAAACAATTTCAAGACTTAAAGCACAAAATATTGATGTCTATTTAATCACTGGCGATATAGAATCAGCAGCCCTTGCTGTTGCTGCTCAAGTTGGCATCATTAAGGAAAATGTTTATTTTGCTGTTGATCCAACACAAAAACATTTAATTGTAAAAGAAATCCAAGATCAAAACAAAACAATTGCTTTCGTTGGAGACGGTGTAAATGACACAATAGCGCTAACACAAGCAGATATTGGTATTGCCATGGGACAGGGCACTGACGCAGCTATTGAGGCTTCTGACATTGTTATTAACGATTCATCGTTGTTTAAAGTTTATGAAGCAATCAATTTAAGTAAGAAAACGTTAAAAGTTATCAAAAGAGGATTTACACTTGCAATCATTTATAATATTTTGGCAATTAGTTTAATGACAATTTTACCAATGTTAATATTGATGACTGCAGATTCATCAACAATGAATGATCTTGTCTTTTTAAGTTTCTTACCATTAATTGGAGCAACAGCAATGTTTTTTAATGATACAATCGCAATTTTTAATGCGTTAACCTTAAAAGCTTATCGATTTGAAAATGAACCTAATGAATAAATTGAAATTAAAAATTAATTAAATTACTTAAAAAATATATTATAATTAATTAGTTAATATGGCGAGTGTGGTGAAGTGGTTAACACATCGGGTTGTGGTCTCGAGATTCGCGGGTTCAATTCCCGTCATTCGCCCCATTTTTTTATTATTTTCAAGTTATGAAAAAAACAACAATAAGCGAACATGAAACAATTTTATTCGGTGAAGAAATAATAAACAAATTTTCTGAAATTAATTTGTTTATTATCAAAGGTAAAGTTGGGGTTGGAAAAACCGTGGTGGTTCGTGGAATTGCTAGAGGTTTAAATATAACCGAGCAAATCAAATCTCCTTCTTTTGCAATTAAAAATCATTATAAAAACTTAGTTCATTATGATTTATATTTTGCTGATAAGTTAAAAAGCAAAGAATTTTTAACATTACTAGATCAAGATCTAGAAGAAAACATTGTTGTCATTGAATGAGGAGAAAAAATTTCACAAAAATATTTAAGAGATTATGTTTTGATTGATATAAAAATTAATCAAAATGGTCATCGGACAATACGTGTGAAAAAAGTATAATGACAAAACTATTTATTGATACAACATCAACAAAATTTATTTTAGCGTTAATTGATGATAATAAAAAAGTGGTTGCCTTTTGGCAAGAAAAGCTTCAAAACAATGCTGCCAATATGGCAGTAGTTTGGATTGAAGCTTTTTTTACGCAAAATAAAGTAACCTTCAAAAGTTTTGACGAATATTACTTGACAATTGGCCCTGGTTCTTTTACTGGAACTAAAGTTGGATTAAACATTTTAAAAACTGTTAACTTAGTATATCCAATTACAAAAATTAATATTATTAGCAATTTTGATTTATTAAGAATTAATAAAAAGAATGTTGCTATAAATATAACTAAGAATAAATTATTGTTAAACGACTTTAAAATATTCAATAATTTAAAAACCATCACTAATTTTACTGATATAGATCGAAATAAATTGATTATTAATTATGAGGTTTTCGATGAAAAAGTTTTGGAACAAAAAATTAATGATAAATCATTTAAATTATTAGATAATTTAAGCAAAGTGAAATTAATTTATGGAACTAGCTTTATTAGCGGGTAGGAAAAATGAAAATATTAGATGTTTATAAAAGTAAAGAAAATGCCATTGTTCAAGTCAACGGATGGATTCGTTTTAATCGCGTTTCAAAAAATGTTGGTTTTATTGAATTATTTGATGGAAGTAATTTAAACGGAATTCAACTTGTTTACAAAAAATCACAGATTGAAATTTATGAAAAGCTTTCTCAGGTTACGTTATTTTCTGCTTTGCAAATTAAGGGAAAAGTTATTGCAGACAAAAAAAATGGAAGAGAAGTCCTTGTTGAGTCAGTAATTTTTTGTAACGAACCAGCAAGTGATTTCCCCCTTGGTAAAAAAGAACATGGTCTTGAGTTTTTAAGACAACAAGCTCATTTGCGAGTAAAGACTAAATTATTTCAAGCAGTAATGACAATTAGATCAACTTTGAGCCTTTCGATTCATGATTTTTTTGCACAAAAATCTTTTCATTATTTAAATTCACCAATAATCACTAAAAATGATGCCGAAGGTGCTGGAGAATCATTTTTTGTAAAAACAATTAAAAATAAAAACTTTTGATCATCACCCGCATCATTATCTGTTTCTGGTCAATTACATGCCGAAGCTTATGCTCAAGCATTTACGAATGTGTATACATTTGCACCAACTTTTCGAGCAGAAAATTCGAATACAACTCGCCACGCTTCAGAGTTTTGAATGATTGAACCAGAAGTTGCCTTTGCTGACTATAATGACTTAATGGATTTAGGTCAAGAATTAATTAAATTTGTTATTAAGAAGGTATTATTAAAACACGAAATTGAACTTAAATTTTTAGCAAATTTTAGTAAAGTTGATTTATTAACTGATTTAGAAACAATAGTAAATAATGATTATGAAAAAATTAGTTATAAAAAAGCAATAAAAATTTTACAAAATGCAATTATTGATGGCGTTAACTTTGAACAAAATAAAATTGAATTTGGCATTGACTTTGGTATTGAACATGAAAAATATTTAGCATCGGTATATGCAAAAAAACCAATTTTTATTTATGATTATCCATTAGAAATCAAATCATTTTATATGTATCAAAATGATGATCAAGAAACAGTTCGTGGTTTTGATCTTTTGGTTCCTAGAATTGGTGAATTAATTGGTGGTTCACAACGTGAAAATAGTTATGAAAAATTAATTCAGGCGATGAAAATTAAAAAAATCAAATCACCAGACTTAGATTGATATTTAGAACTTCGTAAAAATGGATTTGCGCCATCATCGGGGTTCGGGTTGGGGCTTGAAAGATTAGTTATGCTTGTTACCGGCATGGAAAATATCCGTGATGTTTTACCATTCCCAAGAACACCAGGTGATTTAAATTTTTAATGAGTAAAATAATTTTAGCTATTGAAACAAGTTGTGATGATACTTCAATTGCCATTCTTGATGGTGAGGATGTTTTAAGTTTAAAAACGCATTCTCAAATTGAAGAACACCAAAAATTTGGTGGGGTAATTCCCGAGTTAGCAAGTCGCCTACATTCAAAAACAATTTTTGCAATAATTGAGTTAACTTTGATTGATGCAAATATGAAATTAACTGATCTCGAGGCAATTGCTTTTACAATTGGCCCTGGTCTTGTAAATACCCTACAAATTGGTGCAATAGTTGCAAAAACATTATCTAGTTTATTAAAAATTCCTGTTTATGGAATTAACCATCTAGAATCACATATTTATTCCCCTTTTATTGGTGAAAAATTTAGTTCAATCCCTAAAGAAGCGATATTCTTGCTTGTTTCCGGTGGCAATACAATTATTGGAATTAAAAATGGTCATGACCTTTCAACGATTGGAGAAACTAGAGATGATGCAGTCGGTGAGGCGTTTGATAAAGTGGCAAAAATTTTAGGTTATTCTTATCCCGGGGGCCCAATCATTGATGCAATTTTTCAAACTAATAAAAAAACTTCCTTTAGGGCACCAGTTTCTAATCTTCCAGAGTTTGACTTTTCTTATTCTGGTCTTAAATCAGCAATTTTAAAAGTGTATCAGGAAGAAAATGATTGAACAAAAGAGGACCTCGCCAGAGGGTTTCAAATTGCAGCTATAACTCAATTGTTAAATAAAATTAAATTGGCTTATAAAAAGTATAATTTAAGTAACATTTTTGTCGGTGGAGGAGTTAGTGCTAATTCGCTTTTGCGCTTTAAACTTGAAGAAAATGAAGATTATCGTGTTTTTGTTCCTAAGTTAAATTATTCCCTTGACAATGCGGCAATGATTGGATATCTCTTGCAATATAAATTGGCTTTTAATTTAATTAAGCCACTTGATAATCTTGGCGTTGATGTTAAACCCAAATTAAAATTAAATGAATAAAATATTAGATGGAATAAAATTATCAGAAGAACTTTATCTTGAACTTCAAACAAGAATTAATAAGGCGAAACTAAAACCAACTTTAGCAGTAATTCAAGTTGGTAACCTTTCTGAATCAAATTTATATATTGAACACAAAAAAAATAAAGCAAAAACAATGGGAATTAATTTTAAATTAATTTCTTTACCAAAAACAATACAAACATCAGTTTTAGTTAAAGAAATTAGTAAATTAAATAACGATATCAAAGTTGATGGAATTTTAATTCAATTACCCCTTCCAAAACAGATTGATTTACCACAAATATTTTCAATTATTGATCCAAACAAGGATGTTGATGGTTTTCATCCATATAATCGAGGTCAACTTGATTTTAGTCCAACAGAAACAACTTTAGTGCCACCAACAGCTAAAGGGGTTATTACTTTGATGGATAAGTATGATATTTCTGTTAAAGGCAAACACGTTGTTGTTTTAGGAGCTGGAATTATAAGTGGTAAGCCGATTGTGAAATTATTATTAAATATGGGTGCGACAATCTCAATATGCACCAAGGAAACATTGAACATCAAATATTTTATTAAGAAAGCTGATATTGTTATTTCAGCAGTTGGTTATCGTGATTTTTTTCATGGTAAAGATATTAAAAAAGGTGCTGTTATTATAAATATTGGGATCACTAAAACTTATAATAAAGTTTATGGTGATCCTCATTTTGATTCAGTATTGAAAAAAGCATCTTTCATTACACCAACTCCTGGCGGGACAGGGCCGATGACAGTTTATCACTTACTGGAAAATACTGTTATTTGCGCAGAGAAAAAATTAAAAAATGGAACAAAAAAACATTCCTAACAAACCATATTTTTATATTGATAGTGATCGAATTGTTTATCCGGCAGCAACTTGAAAGCGTGTCTTTGCTCGTTTTTTTGATTTATTAATGATTAATCTAATTTTAACTTTATTTTTTGCAATTTATTATTCAACGATGAGTATTGATTTGACACTTAATTTAAATGAACAAAATTTTTTATATACTGATTTTGTTCCTCCTTTTTATCAATGATTTTTTATGCTTCTTTACTCGCTTGCAATTGCAATTATTGTTTTTAATTGTTTAATTTTTCCATTATTAAATAAAAAAAATCCAGGACAAACACTTGGAAAAAGATTGATGAACATTACTCCAATTTACTTTAAAAATAAAGGTAAAAAGCAGGTAATTATTAGGGAATTACCCCTAACTTTAATTTTTATTTTTCCGTTAATAATTTTATTATTAATTGGCGGTATTCCAAGTTTTTATTATCAACAATATAAACAATGAACCTTAGGTCTAGAGGGGTTAGAAAAAATTCCTGACGGTATTACAAACACCCCACTACCAGAATTTAATAGTCTTTATGATTTTTTTCAAAATGGAGTAACAAGTAAATGACTAATGGGGGATCAAGCGATTAGTGGTTTTCATGCCTCGTTACTTTATTTTTATAATTTTGCAATTGGTTTTTATTATATTTTTGTATTAGCTTTATTTATTTCGATTGTTTTTAGTCAAAAGAAAATTGGAATTATTGATAAAATTGTAAAGACATCAATAGTTGATTTAAAAACAATTATTGAACGTGATTTGGTTGAAGATTCTCATAATCCTGAGCAATTATTGACTCCAACCCCAACAAAGATCAATGAACCACCGGTAGAATTAGAGACATAAAATGAATTTATTAGATAAGTTAAATAAACGACAACTTGAAGCAGTTAAACAAACGAACGGTCCAGTTAGGATTATTGCAGGGCCAGGTTCTGGTAAAACACGAACAATAATAAGTAAGGTTGCCTATATTTTAGAACAAAATTATGCAGCACCTCATGAAATTTTAGTAATTACTTTCACCAATAAAGCAGCCAATGAAATAAAAGAAAAGTTACTTAAAGTTATCCCAAAGACAACTTTAAATGTTTTTACCTATCATGGTTGGTCAGCGAGATTTTTGCGCATTGAAGCACAAAATATTGGTCAAGACCCTGATTATCGAATTATTGATCGAGATGATCAAAAAAGACTTTTAAAATCAACAATGAAAGAATCTATGGAACAAAACAATGATTCTTTAGTCATTGATTTAAAAGATGTTTTGCAGCGTTTTGATGAATATAGTATTAATCCGAAGTTAAAACATCAAGATGAAAAAACATCACCTAATTCCTATGCTGAAAGAATTGCCTTTTTACATAATAAGTATTTGGAAAGTAAAAGGAGTTTAAACGCTTTAGACTTTAATGATTTGCTTATTGACGTTCATGATAGTTTAAAAAAACATCATGATTTAAGAGAAAAATGAGCAAGCAAATATAAATATATTTTTGTAGATGAATTTCAAGACACCAATAATATTCAATATGATATTATTAAATATTTAACAACAAAAAATTCAAATATTACGGTCGTTGGAGATCCTGATCAAAATATTTATTCTTGAAGAGGAGCGAATATCAAAATCATTTTAGATTTTGATAAACATTATAAAAATACTAAAACGGTAATTTTAAATCAAAATTACCGTTCAACACCGCAAATAATTTTTGCGGCTAATAAGTTAATTGATTATAATAAAGACCGAATTACCTTCGATAATGTTGCTACAAAACCTTCCGGAGCACCGATCGCAGTTCTTGAAGGAAATTCAAAAGCGCACGAAGCTTGACTTGTTGTTAATCAAATTAGAGAATTAAAAGCAAAAAATAATCTTGATTATCATGATATGGCAATCATTTATCGCGCTAATTACATTTCTCGTGAATTTGAGACGCAATTAATTAATACGAGAATTCCGTACATACTCGTTGGTGGTTTTAAGTTCTTTGAACGTAAAGAAGTTAAAGATGCAATAAATTATCTTCACTTTTTAATTCACCAAGATGATTTATCATTACGAAGTATTATTAATTTGCCTGTCCGTGGTGTTGGGGAAATAACATTAGCTAAATTAATAAAATTGAGCCATGAAAAAAATCTATCAATTTGAGACTATTTAAATGACGATGGAGTTAAATTATCATTACCCCTCCAAGAATTTGTTAAAAAGTTTAATGATTTTATTAAGATTGAATTATCCGTTCAAAATTTATATGACATTTTTAGAAACTTATTAATTGAAATGGGGGTCTTTAGTTATTTTGAACAATTCGAAGATCGTCTTGAAAACATTAGTGGTTTTGTTGATCAATTACGAACAACATTCAATTATAAAAAGAGTTTAAAACCTCAGCTTAGAGAATTTTTTAGCAACATATCTTTAGTTTCTTCAGGTGATATTAAATCACAAAAAAACCATTTAACATTGATTACTGGACACGCTTCAAAAGGAACGGAATTTCCTGTTGTTTTTGTTGTTGGGCTCAATGAAGATGTTTTTCCTTCAAAACGAGCAGATACTAGAAAAACTCTCGAAGAAGAAAGACGAACCGCCTATGTTGCTTTCACTAGGGCAATGGATTATTTATTCTTAACTTATTCACATGGTGATATGCCATACCCGCCTTACACTTCATTAAAAAAATCAAGATTTATTTCTGAAATTGATAGTTTATCATCACAATTTTCCCTTGATCAAATCGATGAGAATTTTAGTAATGCTGGCGAATATCAAGTCAACACAGAAGCCGCTAGAATTGGTGATTTAATTTATCATAAAAATTATCATGAAGGCGTTATCGTTGCAGAAGATAGTGAATTTATCACAGTTGCTTTTAATAAAAAAACAGGAATTAAGGAAATTTTAAAAGGCCATAATTCATATGTTTTAAAACTCTAAGCTAAAACTCTAAGTATAATTAACATAATAATGTTTAAAAGCGCCATTGAAGAAATAATGATTATTTCCATAATTACAATCCTTGCAATTGTAGTTTTGATTTTTTATACTAGATCAACAAGACAAGAAAGTTATGAATCAAGAATTAAATCTATCGACAAAAGTCGAGTAAGTATTATTTTTGATTATGATGAAAACTTCGTTTATTTTTCCATCGCAAGTTCAACGAATATCAAACCAAATCAGGAAATTATTTTTTCTCCCGTCTCCTTTAAAGGATTTACTTCAAAGGTAAATTGAACAAATCATTCATATGAATTCAAATCCTTAATAAACAAATTATTAGATAAACCGATTACTAAACAAGAAGCGGATAAAATTTTAAGTAATGTTCAAAAGAAATATTATCTTTTTTGATCTCCTAAAGGACCATATTCAGCAAAGATAATAATTAATGCTCTAGACTTTAATATTAAAGAAAAAAAACTTTTGGCAAATGCCGTTATTACAATTTACCCGAATGATTTTGCACTAGAAGCTTCTTCAGCAAAAAGATCTTTTTTTTCAATGGAAGATATTTTTCAAAAATTAAAAGTGGATCTAACAAAATCTGGATATAAAAAAGTAAATCTCGTTGCTTTAAGATTGATAAAATCTGATCGTGAAAATATTCCACCCCAAAATTTAATTGATTTTTGGTTTTCCTTTCTTAATTTTTTACAGCACAAGGGCTACTATGTCTACGCGGAAAACCAATATGTCTTATATATTGCAAAATTTGGCGGAAACATTAGCAAAAATCCAACTTCCTTATTAAACAAATGAAAAAACGAAATTCAAATTTTACAAAAAGAGTGAATTGAATCAATTAACATTAATAACGTTTGAGTAACATTTGATTTTTTTCCGCTCAATCAATTGGTTTCTTCAAAACGAGATTTACAAGTTATGTTGTATTACATTAATGATCGATTGGCATCAGAAAATAAAGAGTATAAAAAATTTAATGAAAAAGTTGATTATGAAAAAGTTTACGAATTGGAACAAAATTTTATTAGAAACTTCAATGATAAAAATAGTAGATTTATTATCGAAAAACGAACGATAAAAAATAACAAGGATTTTAATATTTTAACACCAAATATTTCATTTGAAGAACAATTCTATTTAAATAATTTAATTCTTAATCGCGAAAGATATTGACAAATAATAATTAAAGAAGCAATCAAAATTGCAATTGCAAAAAAGGAACAGAAGTTCATTTTAGTTATTACTCCAAAAATTCTTTGAAAATTTGAGGAATATAATTTTAAGATTCCAAGTAATTTATATTTATCTATTCATATTGATGATTCTTATGAACATTTATATTACATGGATATTAGTGTTTTAAAAAACATCAAGGATGAATATTCAATTAGTATTCTTATATCAAGTGCCAAAAACATTAATGAAACTGTAATTTTTTATCTTGAACCAACAAATATTTTCCTAGAAAAAGAGTTTTTAATTAAAAGAAAACAGAATTTTAAATATGATTTAATCTATGAATCACTTCTTAATTGAGAAAAAAATTCACCAAAAAATAAATTATTCAATTTTGAATAATTTTATTTATTATAATTATCTTATCTATGAAAAAAATAAATAACATCACCCCTTTCGAAGAAGATATAAGCAAATGATATTCAGACTTAGTTTTACAATCAAATTTAGTTTCATACGCCCCTGTAAAAGGAACGATGTTTTTTAAACCTTTTGGTTTTACAATTTGAAATTTAATTCGTATTGAAATGACAAAGGT
>WTBJ01000047.1 GCA_013139135.1 Mycoplasmataceae bacterium
ATAATATAATGGCGGAGACAGAGGGATTCGAACCCCCGCGCAGCTTTCGCCACCTCTCGGTTTTCAAGACCGACCCCTTCAACCAGACTTGGGTATGTCTCCATAATTGAATAATAAATTATTCGCCATTATTAAATATATTGTTTGTTTGTTTGTTTTTGGTGGTCCTTGCTGGACTCGAACCAGCGACCAACCGGTTATGAGCCGGTGGCTCTAACCAACTGAGCTAAAGGACCAACTTAGATGGTAGCGAGAGAGGGAGTTGAACCCCCAACATCCTGGGTATGAACCAGGCGCTCTAACCAGTTGAACTATCTCGCCATAAAAATATGGTGGAGCGGACGAGAGTCGAACTCGCGACCTCCTGAGTGCAAATCAGGTGCTCTACCAGCTAAGCTACCACCCCACATTGGTCGGAAAGACAGGACTTGAACCTGCGACCCCTGCGTCCCAAACGCAGTGCTCTACCAAGCTGAGCTACTTTCCGAAAATATCTCTGGAGCGCCTGACAGGAGTCGAACCTGCAACCTTTTGATCCGAAGTCAAATGCTCTATCCAATTGAGCTACAGGCGCAAAATATTACTTTTTGTGTTTTATGTTGTATTTTTATTTTTAATTAATTACTGGAGCGCCTGACAGGAGTCGAACCTGCAACCACTTGATTCGTAGTCAAGAACTCTATCCAATTGAGCTACAGGCGCAATTAATAAATTAATATGGTGCGGGTGGAGGGACTTGAACCCCCACAGCCAAAGCCACTAGATCCTAAGTCTAGCGTGTCTACCAATTTCACCACACCCGCAATGCATGGTGCCGTTTATAGGAATCGAACCTACGACCTACTGATTACAAGTCAGTTGCTCTGCCTGCTGAGCTAAAACGGCAATGTATATTAATTTTTTGTTTTTATTTTTATGAAAATTTTTATTGGTGGGGCGTACAGGGCTCGAACCTGTGACCCTCTGCTTGTAAGGCAGATGCTCTCCCAACTGAGCTAACGCCCCAATAAAATTTTTGGTGACCCGTACGGGAATCGAACCCGTGTATGCTAGGATGAAAACCTAGTGTGTTAACCGCTTCACCAACGGGCCATAAAATGGCGCTCCGGAGTGGGATCGAACCACCGACCAATTGATTAACAGTCAACTGCTCTACCGCTGAGCTACCAGAGCGTACATATTACTTTAATTTCAAATGACTATAAACTAATATACATTTATATTTTAAACTAAAAAATGAAATAAAGCAAGGATAAAATACCCAGCTTTTTAATTTTATCAATAAAAACACTTAAAAAAAAGTTATTTTTTGGAGTAAAATTAAAATATAAATAAGGGAGCTAATAAATATGGCGAGAAAAGAAGTAGTAGTAATAGGTTGCGGAAGGTTTGGATCAGCATTAATTGAGGGCTTATCAATGATTAATGGTTACAATATAATAGCTATTGACTCCAATGAAATGGCGGTTAATCGTGTTAAAGCGTTTGGCATAAAGCAAGGAATTATTGCAGATATAAAAGACGAAGAACAATTTAAATCTTTGGGACTTTTCAATTCTGATATTTATGTTTTAGGAATTGGTGATAATATTGAAACATCATTATTAGCAGCATCAATGTTAAAAGATGGAATTAAAGAAGGCGCAAGAATTATTTGTAAAGCAGTAAACCCGCAACAAGAAAATATTTTAAGAGGAATTGGAATTAAAGAAATTATTAATCCAGAAACAGTCGCAGCAAGAAAAGCCGTTTTAAAAATTGCAAATCCTTTGGTTTATCATGGCCTTGTTGAAGAGGTTGCTGATCTCCCCGGTGGCGTTTCTTTATTCAGATTTAAAGCACCGGAAGAATGAGCGGGGAAGGAAATTCAAGAAATTTCAATTCCTGATAAAGTTACTATTTCATTAATTTATAAAAGTGATACAAAAGCAATTGTTGTAAATGGTTCAACTAAAGTTGAATTCGGAGACGTCTTAGTTGTTCTTGGTGAATCAAAATCCATTCTCCAATTGTATAACAAAAATGTTGAAAAAAAACATAAATTTACTTAAAAGCACATAAGAGCTTTTTACAAAATAAATTTAATGTAGTTATAATATTAAGATATGTTTATAAAAGTAAGAATATTGGAAAAAAATAATAAGGAAGGGAAAAATGGTAATGATACCATTTTTCTGAATATCAATGATATTTCCATTTTTCATCCAGGCGATGCTAGTTTTACTGAAAATGTTGAAATTGTTATTAAAGATGTTAATGGTAACCAATATTGTTGAAGTTTTAATATTGGAAGTCATTTATTAAATGACCAACAATTAAATGACATTTACATTAGATTAAAACAAGACCAAAAATTTATTGAAATTGTTTCAAGTAAATTTTATGGATATCATTCCGAGGGAAAAACTCAGGGATTTTTTGCAAAAAAAATATTTAAAAAGAATGGAACAAAAATCAGAATCTCAAATATCAAGCGCGAATTAATATTAAGATCTGAAAATGAGATTCAAAATTATCGTAATGAGGTCATTAGAATTATTCCATATTTATGAAAAAATGAAATTAACATTTCCAATAATAATGTTTATTTAAAACAAAATAGTATTTCCGAAAGCGAAAAACAGGGAATTAATTTAGCGTGAAATTCTTATCGTATTTTTGAAAAGAATATGGGAAAATTAGATTTGACTAAAAAATCTGAGAAATTTTGAAGAAAATATTACAATAATCAACGCCCTGATGCAAAAAATGAAATACATAAAGAAGAATCTAAACCAAATCTTTATGTATCTTAATAAGAATTCTTTTAATTTTTATTACATCAGAATTATTATATTCTTCTAATTTTTCGCATTGTTCATTCAAGTTCTCCAAACTAATATTTTTGTTGTTAATGATATTTCTCAACAAGTAATTTGTTCTTTGACCATTTCTTAATTTTGATTCAATTTTAATTCCAAAAGCATTTGAAATTCAACTTAATGATGATTTGTGAACTGGAACAATCTCAATTATCGGATCATTTTTACTTCTAAAATATACTTGTAAATCAATAATGTTAATTAATAAATTAGTCAAAACCAGTTTGTCTTTTTGATCGGAATTCCTTAATAATTTTATTATTGCCTTATATTCTAATTCTGAACTTCAAACATAAACTGGGCTATTTTGAAATTGTCGATATTTATTCGCTAGTTCTTTGGCCATTTTTTTATAATCTACTTCGTAGTTATTTTTATGATTCATTCCGATTTTAATGAAATTAAAATGGAAGGGAATTTCCTTTTCATCATTAAAGTCGCTAATTTTTAAAAATGAAAAGGAAAATATTTGTTGATCTAGATCTAAATTATTTTCATGCATTCACTTTGGTAAAAAGGTTATTGCTTCAAAATCAAGAATGAAAAGGGGGGGGTTTATTTTTTTGACAAATGTTCTCATTAAATCTTTATTCTTGTATTCGATAGTAAAATTAATCTTTTTAGGATTTTCATTGTCATTCATATTAATTATTTTTTTATATGTCATAATATAATTCTATATTAAATATAGGGGTGTTATAAAAATGAGTCATAAAAAAGATGAATCGATCGCTACAGATTGAAAAATAATTGATCGATTTAAGAATGTCGAAAGTAAATATAAAGCGCTTGGATTAGCAATAATTTCAATTTTCGGTGTATTTTTCTTGAGTGGTCTTGGACTGGTCACAAGCAACTATGTTGGGACTGGAATACTTGGCGGACAATGATGATTCTTTTGAACTGTTGTTTCTTGAGTTATTGTTTGAGTTTTAATGGTAATTTGACTAATTTGATTTGATTATAATCGTGGTCTTTCTCGCCAGGCAATACGAACCTTGAATGTTTATTGATGGGGGATATTGTTTTCTGCGGCATTTATCATTGGATTGCAAGGCGCATACTTTAGTGCATTTACAAATAGTGTATTTGACATGAGTTTTACAACGTTTGGTAATTTCTTTTCATTATTATGAATAATATTCATCTCTAGTGCAACGGGAATGTTAATCTATGCAAATTTAAATAATTCGCATATGAAAGAAAGTCAATACAAAATAATGCGAAATTATTTTGTATGAATGATTGCCCTTTCATTGTTTTTTTATTCGTTTGAACAAACTACTTCTGCAACAATGGGGATAAACACATATAAAATACTTGTTGGAACCAACTTGGGAGATTTAATAACAAGTAGTCTCCAAAATGAGACATTTCACACCTTATTATCTCAACTAATTTTTGATAATTGAAATTTCGTAAAGGACCTAGAAATTCTTGGTATACCAGAACATTTGCCAAGACCGCCTCTTCCTAAAATTCAGAATTTCATTCATAATAACTTAGATTCCGCAAGTAATATCCATGCTTTTTATGCTAATGTATTTGATAAAGGTGGTTTTTGAGGAATCAATAATAACTGACAAGGATATATGATATTTATTACAATAATTTTTACAAATATATCTTTATTCTCATATTCAATGACAAAATTTTATAAAGATGATATTGTTGCTGTCGATAGAAATCTTTGAAAGAATACATCAGTTAAAGTTCTTATTTTTACAATTGTTCTTTATTCAATAAACGCCTATATTATTACGTTTATTGCTGGAGGAAGCTGAAACCCCGGAATAGTTGGAACACCAATTGGTAATTTACAGCTAGAAAACACTAATGGAGATATTCTTTCAACAATTACTTCATATTGAATGTTCCAAATTATGGATTATCCAATTTTTGAAATCTTTACAGGTGGATATACAGGAACAATTTGATGATGAATGTTATGATCAACTTCACTTATTGGTTTTAGCTCAATCATATCATTAGATATTTATCGTGATTGAACAAATATAAAAACTGACTATATTAATAAAAATAGATTTAAAATAATTAATGCAAAAAACGATAATCTCTAGAATTGATCAAATATATAAAACCAAATGAATGTTTATTATTTTAACCTCATTCATTGGGTTTTTTTCTTTAATCCAAATATTTCTCTTTTATTATTTGCCAGGATTTGAAATCCAATGAGCATGAGGAACTAATATTTCAAGTGATAGCTCTAATTCATGATTAGGATTGCTAATTATTTTTCTTGCATTATTTGGATCATGTATAAGTATTTCTGGTGAAGTAATGATGGTAAGAAATCAAAAGAAATTCCTCCCCTGGATTATTGTTGGTGAATCACTATTAATTGTTTATGGAATTTTTACTGGAATAATTTTTACAACTATAATTTATTTCTTATATATTGTTTCGGCTATAGCGCACAAAAAACATTGGGAAGATGAAAGTAAAGATCATAACACCATGACTAATGAGGCACATATTTTTATAATAGTAGTTACAACATTATATATATCCCTTGCATTGAGTCTAACCCTTACCGGAATAGTTAATGACCCGGCGCCGGTATTGGATGTTTTAATCTCTGGTTTTGTTTTGATTGGTTGGTTTAATATTACAAGAAAAAATAAATGAGGATATTTATTTTTCTTATTAACGGATGTTCTTGGAATAATTATGTTTATACAGATTGGCTCTTTTGTATTAGCTTCAAGTTGTATAATTTATATATTTTTTGATGCAAGCGCTTTTGCTATCTGAAATTCACGAACTGCAAATAAACATCAGGGAATTAATCATTAAGAAGAAAACGAAAATACAAAATAATTAATGAATGAATTAAATTCTTTTAAACAAATGTTCGATTGGTTTTAATTTAACATTTGCAAAATCAGTATTTAAATTATCTTCATGATTTTTATTAGTAACAGACAATCAATTACAAACCTCTTCATAACTATCGATTAAAATTGAACCTAATAATGATGAAATATTAAATATTTCTTTAATTAAAAAATTTAATATGGTTGCTAAATGTGGGTCATCAACCTTTTTTCATGGTTCACTTTGATCAACATAATGATTTAATTTTTCAACATAATTTATTAAAATTTTTGTTGATTTAGAAAAATCAAATTGATCCATCGCCAAATAGTATTTTTCTAATAGTAAATCTGTTTTCTTATTCAAATGAAGTTCAAGAGTAGATAATTTTCCACCATTAGGAACAATACCATCAAAATACTTTTTAACCATTGAATCTGTTCGTGAAATTAAATTAGAAAATTTATTAACAAGTAAACCATTAATATTTTCAATTAGTAAATTTTCTGAAAACTTTCCATCCTCGCCAGTGATTATGTTGTTAATTAAGAAAAATCTCAAACTATCACGACCATATTTATTAATCAATAATGATGGGTCGACTACATTCCCTTTTGATTTTGACATCTTTTCGCCCTTATCAGTAACAATTCAACCATGAGCAAGAATCTTCGGTTCACGATAGTTTAGCATTTTTAAAATAATCGGTCAATAAATTGCATGAAATCTGGTTATTTCCTTACCGATAATTTGCAAAATTTCAACATCTGAGTCAACTCCCCATACATCATCAACAGACCAAGGGGCATCTTTATAAGTTAAGGTAGATAGATAATTTTGCAAGGCATCCAATCAAACATAAACAATATGATTTTTATCTTCAGTGATTGGAATTCCTCATTTAAAAGTTGTTCGTGTGATTGATAAATCTTGCAAATCAGTAATAAAATTATTTATCAATTCACTAACTCGATGATGAGGAAATAAGATGTCATCATGTTTTAGTGCTTGTTTAATTCATTTTTTAAAATCAGTGATTTTTAAAAAATAAGATTCTTCTTTTAATAATTCCACACTATTTCCACATTCAGGACACTTATGTTCCTTAGTAAGTTGTGAATTAGTAAAAAAGGCCTCATCTGATTTACAATATCAACCTTCATAATATCCTTTATAAATATAACCTTTATCTAAAAGTAATGAAAAGTTGGTTTTAACATAATTAATGTGTGTTTTATCAGTTGTTCGAATGAAATGATCATAATCAATCCCTAAATCTTTTCATAAATCTTTGAAGGTGTTGATAATTTTAGTAACAAAAACTAACGGTGATTCTCCAGACTCTTTAGCTTTATCTTCAATTTTTTGTCCATGTTCATCAGAACCGGTTACAAAATAAGTCTCATAACCCCGAAATTTTTTATATCTATTTACATAGTCAGCCAAAGTAGTTGTATAAGCATGACCAATATGAAGTTTTGCATTTGGATAATATATTGGTGTTGAAATATAAAATTTTTTAGTCATTTTTTAACTCCTCATAAATATCATTTTTCTTGAAATTTGTTGTGCTAGATAATAAATTTAATATTGATTTATTATTGATTCCCTCTTTTTTATATAATGAAATTGTCTCTTTTAATAAATTATTTTGTTTTGCAATAGTTCTTGTATTTATAATCAAAACAATTTCTCCTTTATATTCATTGTTTAATAAATTTTCAATGTTATCAGTAATAATTTCTTCATAAAATTTTGTTAATTCTCGCGCTAAACAAACTTGAATATTACCAAAATGATGATGTAAAGTAGACAGTGTTTTTTTAATTCGATTTGGAGATTCATAAGCAACAAGCAAATCATTATTTAAATTATTGTTTACTAGATCAATAATTGCTTTTTCTTTTTTAGGCAAGAATCCAATAAAGTTAAAACTATTATATTCAAGTCCTGATATAGATATTGCGGTTGTCAACGCAGAAGCTCCAGGAACTGGAATGATCTTTATTTTTTGTTGTTTTAAATGCTTTATTAAAAGCTGTCCTGGATCATTTATAGTTGGAGTTCCGGCATCCGAAATTAGTCCAACATCTTTACTTTTCAAATTCAATAAAACACTATCAATTTGTTGTTTCTCATTAAATTTATGCAATGAAATTAATTTTATTTTTGGATTATACTTCTTCACCAAGGGTGAAGAAGTTCTTGTATCCTCACAATAAATAATTTCCAGGTCTTTAAATAACGAAATTGCCCTAAGACTTAAGTCATTTAAATTACCAATTGGAGTTGAAATAACATACAAATTATTCATCAACCCCTCCAACGTATTTAAAAAACATAAAAAATAATATCTTATCAAGACTACATGTTTTAGTATTTAATGATAAGTTCATTAATTTTAAGATGGTTGCATCATATTTAAGCAATGAAAATAAATGAAAAATAATATTTACCTTTTCGCTATTTGCTAAATTCAGAGTTAAACTTTTAAAAAGCATTACATCTTTATTCAAAATCGCATCAGAAAATTCAGCTGTAATGATGTTTTTGTTTTCAGTGAAACTAAATAATGATAATTTAGACAAATAAATAATGTTTTTATTTCATTTAGAAAATGTAAATATGGTATTTGTTTTTAAATCCAAATTTGCAATTATTTTTATATTTTTGTATTTTCAATCATCGATAGCTAATATTTTATTTTCAGTTTCAAAATATAATTCATAATTCATTGTTGTTTCAAAACGCTCTTCTTGTTGTGAGTTTTTTTTATAATCATAATTTCTTTCTGCATTGATATTCATATTTTAATTATCTCACTCTTTATAAATCAATAAAATATTATTTCAAAGTAATATAATTATTTTATATGAAAAATTACTTAGAAGAAAAATGAGTTAATTATAAAAAAGATTTAGCTAAATTGATAAAAATTGAATCTTTTTTGATTACCAAAGATGACTACCCAAATAAAGAACAAAAACTTGCTGTAATGGAAATGGAAAAAATTGCAAAAGACGCCGGAATGAAAGTGTATAGTGATCCGGACGGATTTTATGGTTACATTGAAATCGGCCAAGGAACTGAAATGATTGGAATTCTCGGTCATATTGATGTTGTTGGAGTTGGTGATTTAAAGATGTGAAAAACTAATCCCTTTATTTTGAGAGAAGAAGATGAAATATTATATGGTCGTGGAGTTAGTGATAACAAAGGTCCTTTATTACTTTCTTTTTATTTACTAAAAGAGATTCTTGAGAAGAAAGTAAAACTTACGAAAAGAATTAGATTAATTTACCCAACTGATGAAGAATCATTTTGAAGAGGAATAGAAAAATATAAAGAAAAAGAACAATTACCAACCATTGGTTGAACTCCTGATAGCAGTTTTCCTCCAACGTATGCAGAAAAAGCAATCTTTCAATATAAATTAATTTTTAATGAAAGACCAAAATTTGAAATTAATGGTGGAAATGGTGCTAATTCTGTTGCCTCAAAAGTAACTTATAGTGGACGCAAAAATAGAGAGTTGGAAGATAACTTAAAAAAACTTGGTTATGAATATAAACTTAATCAAAACAGCATTGAGGTATATGGGAAAACGGCACATGCAATGAAATCAGCTACAGAGGGTGTCAATGCAATTCAATTATTATTAAAAGCACTAAACGGAATTGAAGATAGTCCGTTGATTACTTTTGCTGATAAATATTTAAAACTTGATAAAACTGGGAAAAGTTTATTTGGTAAAAATATTGCGGATAAGGAATCAGGAATAATTACTAATAATCTTGGTCTTATAAGTTCAAGTAAGAATGGTTTTGAACTTATTTTTGATTCAAGAGTTCCAATTTTTGAAACTAATTATCAAAAATTGGAAAAAAGATTAATTAAAGTTGCTAGTAAAAATAACTTTGAATATGAATTATATGATATCTTAGATAAGTTTTATATGAAAAAAGATGGTAAATTTATTCAACTACTTTTAAACACTTATAAAGATATATCTAATGACAAAACTGCCGTTCCCCACGTTAGTGGTGGTGGAACTTATGCAAGAGCAATGGAAAACATTGTTGCCTTTGGTCCTTTTGTCAGTGATTCTCCAGATACCGAGCACGAAGAAAATGAATGTGCAAGAAAAAAAGATTTAATTTTAGCTTATAATATTTACCAAGTTGTTTTGGAAAAATTATTAAACGATTGAAACTAGATATTTAAAAAAGAACCGTAATTGGTTCTTTTTTGTTCTTAAATATCTAGTTTAATTTGATTGTTCATAATAAATTTGAATTCAATTATTAAAACCAATAAAATACAATGCAATATAAATAATATCTGTTGAAAAATGAATTCATGAATGAATCGTTAAATTAATAACTAATGACGCGATAGTTCCAACCGCATAAACTAAATATGCATTGAGATATTTCTTCACCATTAAAATTCACCCCGCAAAAAATGTTAACGTAGTAAAAGCGTCTAAAAATGGTTTAGGGTCTGCGAAACTAGTATCACCAAGAATGAGAATCATTATTCAACCAAAAAAGAGTGATAACCCAATAATTAGAACCCAATAAGTGATCATCATTTTTGATGATTGAACTTTGATAGGGACTGGATCACTTTTTTCTTGATGTCCTCAATTTTTATATGCCATTAATACAAGAACTAAAACTAATAACTCTTGAATTAAGTCATATCAAAGAAATAAAATCATTGCGTAAAATACAAATACAAAAATATACCCAAAGTAAAAAAAGAAACACTTCTTATCATTGCGATGTAAATAAACATCACCAACAATTCCAAAAAACGAAGACATAATCGCCACCGAAAATCAAAAATATGAAACCCATGCTCAATTAGAATCCTTTAAATCTTGATAACTATGTCCTGATATTGTTCCTTGATTAAAATAAAACGATCAAAAAGAAATTATTGTTACTATTGTAATTATTATTGTTACAAAAATAATTAATTGCTTTGAATATAAAAGATGTTTTGTTTTGTTATTTACTTTTTTGGTTATTGCATAAAATGAATCATTCATTGATTATTTAGCGTCCATAATTAATGAAACTAATTTATCTTTTGATAAATTGAAAAAGTAATTATGAAAATCATTAATTTCATTAATCATTTTTTTAACATCTTCAATATTATAATTAACGCCAATAAATTTTGCTTTGATTGAAGTTAAACCTTCCTTCGAAAAGTATTCGCCAAAAATTTCAAAATCATTAAATTTACCATTAACTAAATTAAAATAAATTTCAATAGTTCCAAATCCGGGAATATATTCGACATTATGATATTCATATTGCTTCTTACTTTCTAAAATAAAATTAATTGCCGCCTCTTTTTCATAAGCTATTTTTTGAATTTCACTAATTTGTTTTACTGAAAAAAATAGCTGTTCATTAGTTACGCATATTGAATTAATTAAACTATTTTTTAGATCTATCAATGAAAAACCATCATCTAAATAGGGTTTTAAATTAGTAACACGACCAGAAATAGACTTAATCCCCTTAGAGTGCAGTTTATCTATGTTCGGTTTTAAAACATGTTTAATGGCCTTTAAATCAACATCAAACATAATTGTTCCATGATGCAATAATGATCCTTGATTAACATATTGCGCTGTTCCTGAAAACTTTTTTCCATCAATTAGTAAATCGTTTCGACCACTAAATGCAATATCTATATTTAAATTTTTTAAAGCCTTAATAATGGGTGAACTATGTTTTTTAAATTGATACAAGTCTTTACTTTTACCTTTTAAAATAAACGCATAATTTAGGTTTCCTAAATCATGATAAACAGCTCCACCGCCAGACATTCTTCTCACCAGTTTTATTTGATGTTTTTTCATGTATGAAATATTAACTTCAGAATATGGGTTTTGATTTTTACCAATAATAACACTGGGATTATTTTGATATAAATAAAAGACATCTCCATTGATATTTTTCATTAAATATTCTTCAATAGCTAAATTAAAATACGGATTCAATGATTCTGAAACAAAATGTTTCATTTTTAAACTCCAAATTTATTTCTACGAATTAATTCAACATTAGTGTGAACTTTATTAGTTGTAAAGTTTGGTAATTTCATTACTTTTTCATTGATTATTGCTAAAATATCTTCAACTTGAGGATAGATATATTTCTCATAATCTGCCCCAGGCATAATTCAATTTCTTGCTCCTAAAACAACAGGAGGAGAATCGAAATAATCAAATGCTAATTCAGTTAAATTATGAGCGACTGACTTCATAAAATTAGCACGTTCAAATCCTTCATTAACAAAAACCATTTTTCCGGTTTTTTTAATTGATTCAATTAAAATTTCATAATCAAAAGGAACAACTGAACGCATATCAATAACTTCAACACTTACGTTATAATCATTTTTCAATTTTTTAGCAGCATCCATTGCTGTATATAACGCCGCCCCTAAAGTAACAATTGTTAAATCTGTTCCTTTTTGACGATGAATACCTTTACCAAAAGGAATTTCATAATAATTAGTTGGAACCCCCTCTTTAACAAAGTCTTCTCCTTTATCATATAACTTTTGTGTTTCTATGAAAAAGGTTGGATCAGCCATTGAAAGTGCTGTATTCATTAGCCCTTTAGCATCATAAGGTGTCACAGGTGCAACAACATTAATTCCTGTAATTGAAGCAATTACTGAAGTATAATCTTGTGAATGTTGAACTCCATATTGTGAACCAATATTAGTTCTTATTACAACAGGGATTTTTAATTCTCCACCAGACATTGCAATTCATTTTGAAATTTGATTAGAAATCTCATCACCCGCTCTAAATAGGAAGTCGAAATATTCTAATTCAACAATTGCTTGTCCACCACACATTGCATAACCAACGGCAGTCCCAACAATTGCTGCTTCAGCAATTGGCGAATTAAATAATCGATGATATGGTAAGGCCTCAGTTAAACCATTATAAACTCCATAAGCTCCGCCTCAATCTCGAAGTTCTTCACCATAGCCAACTAATGTTGGTTCTTTATAAAAACGATCAAGAATCGCTTCAAATAGAGCATCTCTAATTTGTAGAGTTCTCATTTTTGATAATTTATTACCATCAGCATCAAACGCGTAACGTGCTCTTTTATTAATTCTTTGAACACGAGGATTATCTTCCTTAGAAATTTTTACTTCAATCTGTTTATGATTTGTTGGCCCAAATTTTTCTCGTGAAAACATCATATTATCTAAAACACCATTGTTTGTTTTTCAATCTAGATCTGTTGTTAATTTATCATCAATTGAAAGCTTATAAATTTCGATAAATTTATGATCAATTTCTTTTTTAATCATTTCAAGTTCAAGTTCAGTTTTAATATTATTACTAATTAATTGCTTTTCAAATAATTTAATCGGATCATATTTTCTTCATGCATTAACTTCTTCTTGACTACGATACGTTTCTAAATCTCCAGAAGAATGACCGTTAAATCGGTAAGTAACAATTTCGTTTAAAACTGGTCCATCACCATTTTTAACGATTGGATATTTACGATTAATAAGATCAATAACCGCTAATGGGTCTTGACCGTTAACAACTTCTGCGTGTAGGTTTTGCGGGTTTATTGCTGCACCAATTCTAGCTGGACCTTTATTCCCCATTGTTTCACCAACGGTTTGTCCACCCATTCCATAGTTATTGTTCATTACGTTAACCATAAAAGGTGGATTTTTTTGATAATCACCCTCTCATAGATTTTTGTATTGATCCATTGCAGCGAAATTCAATGCCTCTCAAACTGGTCCAGTAGCAACACCACCATCACCAATATTTGCAATTCCAATTCCAGGTTTTTTATTAATTAATTTAAACATCGCTGCCCCAAGACCAAGTGATAGGCTTGCTCCAACAATTGCATTATTTGGATAAATTCCGAACGGAGTAAAAAACAAGTGCATTGAACCGGCTAAACCGCGATTAAATCCAGTTGCTTTTCCCCAAACCTCCGTTGTAAATCCATACATAAAGAAAAAGAGTGCTTTTTCTTTTATACTATTAAACTGATCTTTTTTAGTTTCAATGATTCTTAATATTTCACCATCAAGTGTTTTTTCCATAATTAAAACTAATTCTTCATCAGTCATTTTATAAATTGCCGATAAACCCTTAGCAATAACTTCGGCATGATTTCGATGAGTTCCAAAAATAAAATCATCCTTTGTTAATCTAAAATGAAGACCAACAGCAGCACCTTCTTGTCCCATCGCCATATGCGCTGGACCATGATATACATAAGGGATTCCTGCTCATTCACCTTTTGTTTTGATTGTGTCAAGAAACATTTCATAAGTTCTAATTCACATCATTTGTTTATAAATTTCAATCGCTTCGCTAGTTGTTAAAGTCTTTGAAAATAATTCATCTTTTAAGGTTTTTTTGTAGGCAAAGACGGGAATATCCCTAAGTTTAATGTCTTCTCCTGATAAACGTTCTTCCGGTTTAATAAATATTTTTTTTGTCATTATTTTATTCCTTTCTAGTTAAATAAAACATTCTTGATGATTTCACCAACAGTTGGGTGAGCAAAGACAATGTTTTTAATTTGTTCAACATTAAATCTTTTCCCCACTAAAATTGAGCCTGCAATAATAATTTCTGAGGCATAATTACCAAATATTGATAAACCAATAATTTCTTTTGTCTTATTATTGATTACAACTTTAAATAACCCTTCAAAAAGTTCATTCTCAATTACAAATCTTCCTGAATATAACATTGAAATCTTTTTAATTGTTACATCCATATTTTCAAGTTTTGCTTTGTCCTCAGTGATGCCAATTTCAGCAACCTCAGGCGATCCATAAATTACCGTTGGAATTTTGTTGTAATCTATTTTTGTTTTTTTATTATTAATATTATCTAAAACAACTTCACTCTCATACATTGCAGTATGCGCTAGCATTAATTTTCCATTAACATCGCCAACAGCATAAACTCCTGGGATATTTGTCTGTAATTTATCATCAACAATAATAGTGTTTCGTTCGACAAAAACTCCAATATTTTCTAAACCTAAGTTTTCGATATATGGTTTTCTTCCCGCTGCTATGAGGATTTTATCAAAAGGAATTATTGATTTTTTGTTTTCTTTATCAATGATTGTTGCGTAATTTTTTTCAACTTCAATCACTGAAGAATTTAAAATAAAATTCATTCCTTTTTGCTTTAAAGCATTTTCTAATCTTGTTGAAATTTCAGTATCTGTTGGTCCGGCAATTTTGCTGCCAAGTTCAACAACAGTTACCTTAGAACCAGCCCCTGAAAAATATGACCCAAGTTCAAGTCCAATAACTCCAGCCCCAACAACAAGAAGACGTTTAGGAATTTCAGTTAATGAAAGTGCTTCTGTTGATGTAATTGCATCACCATCATTATAAGCTTCCATAACACCTTTAATCGGTGGGACAAACGGTAACGACCCTGTTGCAATAACAAGGTTTTTTCCATTAATAATTTCATCATTAACTTCAACACTAAACAATCCAGAAATTGTTGGTTTTACTATTTTTCCATAACCATCATAAATTTTAGCACCAGATTTTCTAACCTGATTTTTTGTTGCCTTACATAGGAAATCAACTTTTTTGTTTTTGTAATCAACAACTTTTTTTTGATCAATTGTTAATTCTGGGCCAACAACGCCAATTTCTCTCCCGCGATTTGCGTCTTCAACAATTTTTTCAACATGTAAAAAGGCCTTTGAAGGAATACACCCAACATTTAAACAAGTCCCACCAAACTTATCTTTTTCAATGATGGCTACCTTTTTGTTTTCTTTAGCTGCTTTTTCAGCAAGGTGATAACCGCCAGGTCCAGCACCAATAATTATTAAATCAAACATTATTTTCCTCTTTTCTTTCTTACAGCAACAATAGATGAATGTCTTCTAAAACGCTCACAAACTCCTTGATGAATTTGGCTCCAGTAGCTCCATCAAATGGACGATGATCCATTGTTAACGAAAGCATTATTTCAACATATTCCTCAACATTTCCAGAACTATTTAACCGTAATCTTTTTTGTGGAGAACCAACCCCAAGCAAGGCTGCTTGTGGCGGATTTAAGATTGGAGTAAAAAATGAAACGCCAGATAAACCTAAATTTGAAATGGTAAATGTTCCCCCACTTTGATCCTTGGGTGATAATTTACCACTTTTAGCCTTAGCAATTAATTCCTTTGAAACATTAGTAATTTCACTCAATGATAAATTAGAAGCATTTTTAATTACCGGTACAAAAAGTCCATTTGGAGTATCGACCGCAATAGAAATATGAGCAACATTATAGGCGTCATAATAATCTGGACCAATAATTGAGTTTATATGAGGAAATTTAGGAAGTGTTTTTGCTAATGCAAAAACAATCAAATCATTGATTGATGAGTTTGAAATTTCTAAACGTTCAAAGTTATTTTTAATTTGTGAACGTAATTTCAAAAGTGCCGTTGCATCAAAAGTGGCTCCTAATGTTAGTTGTGCTCCAGACTGAATTGAATTTGTTAATGAATTAGCAATTGCTTTTCTAACCCCAGTATATTCAATATGATTAAATTCAATAGCGTTTGAATTTTTTTCGTTTCCTTTTTCAAAATGATGATAATAAGTTAAAACATCTTCTTCATTGATTCTTCCATTAACTCCAGTTCCATATTTAATTAAATTTAAATCTAAATTTAATTCCTTAGCAATTTTTATTGCACGGGGAGAAAAGAATTTTTTCTCAGTGCTAAAATTGTTAATTACTGGTTCTTTTTCAGCTGATTTTGGAACTTCTTTTATTGTTTGTGTTGAAGTTTCTGTTGTTTTTTCCTTAGTCAATGAAGTATAAGCAGAAATGTCTTCGCCTTCTTTTCCAACAATAATAATTGTTTTTAACACAGGAACTTCTTCACCAGGTTGAACTAAAACAGCAAGTACTTGTCCTTCAACTTCAGAAGTATATTCTGAAGTTGATTTATCAGTTTCATAATCAAATAAAATATCTCCGTTAGAAATATTATCTCCAACCTTGATATTTATTTCACCCATAATAACAGATTCAACTGTATTACCCATTTTTGGCATAATAATTTCTTTAGCCATTTTTAGTCCCTCGTCTTTCGTTACGCTCTTCATTATAATTATTCCACTGCAGATATTTATTTCCAAATTAGTGGCATAATTAATTATCTAATATTTATCTCGTTCTTATTACTTGTAATGCCGTTATCACAACTAAATCAGCAATTTCTTGAGAAGTTGCTCCACGACTTAAATCATTGATTGGTTTATTTATATTTTGTAATAGTGGACCAATGGCCTTAAATTTACCTAATGATGCAGCTATTTTATAACCAATGTTTCCAGAATTCAAATCAGGAAATATAAAAATGTTTGGTAATTGTTGCGGTTTTGTTTTTGTTTTGGTAATAAATACATCTTCAAAGTATGCTGCATCTCATTGAATTTCACCAACAACATTAATTCCATAATCTCTAACTATTTCAGTTGCTTTAGCGACTTTTAAAACGCTCTCATTTTTTCCGCCAGAACCAAGCGTGGAAAAAGACAACATTGCAACAAAGGGTTCAATGTTAAAAAGAGTTTTAACTGAATTGGCGGTCGCAATTGCAATTTGTGCTAATTGACTTGCATCGGGATTTGGCATGATTGAAATATCAGCCATAAATAAATCACGATGTTCTTCTTTGCATAATCACATAAAAGAAGAAATTACTTGAGAAGCAATTCGAGGTTTGATAATTTGAAATGCCGGACGTAAAATATCGGAAGTTTTGTGCGTTGATCCAGATACAATACCATCTGCTTTATTTGCAAAAACTAAAAGATTTGCAAAATAATTAGGATTATTAAAATTAGTTTCTAATTGCGAAAGTGATTCTTTTCCTTGTCTTAATTCTATGTATGTTGCAAATAAAGATTTTTTTTCACTTTGATCAAAATCATCAATATATTTTTGATCAATTTTAATATATTCAATGTTTGGCAATTGAATTTTTAAAATTTCCTTTGCTTGTTCAAATCTTTCATCATTATCTGTTGAAAGAATTATTATTTTTTGTGAATTTCTTAATTCCTCTTTTATTTTTCTAAACTCGATTTTATTCATGTTATTCTCCAATTAATTTTTTTCCAATTTTTGCCATATATAACTCTTCGTTTGTTGGGATTATAAAAATTGGAATTTCTGACGACTCATCACTAATCAAATTAATTTCATTGTGATTTGTAAATGTTCCTTTAACCACTAAATGTTTAATTCTGATGTTATTTATAACTTCACGAATTAGATTATGATCATTTTCGCCAATTCCTCCAGTGAAAACAATTCCGTCATAATGAGGTAATTGATTTAAATACATAACTAAATAATTAACTATTTTATCAATAAAAACTTGTCGTGCTAAATAAGCTTTCTCATTTCCTTTTTCAATCGCAGAAATAATATCACGCATATCTGATGATAATTCAGAAATGCCTAATAAACCTGATTTCTTAATAAAAATATGTTCAACTTCCTTTGGATCAATTTTTAATTGATTAATTAGATGAAAAATAATTGAAGGGTCAATGTCACCAGTTCTTGTTCCCATCATTAGTCCAGCAAGTGGTGTAAAGCCCATCGAAGTATCAAACGATTTACCATCTTCAATGACGCAAATGCTTGCTCCATTACCAAGATGAATATTAATCAAATTAACACTATCCTTGTTCAAATGTGTTTGAAGTTGATTCGTTATGAAATGATGCGAACTCCCATGTGCTCCATATTTACGAATCTTTTCATTTTGATAAAAAGATAATGGAATAGTATATAAATGTTTCAATTGGGTAATTGTACTATGAAAGGTTGTGTCAAAAACAACTGCTTGTTGCGCTTGTGGACATTTATTATAAAATGATTCAAGTGTTGAAATATTAAAAGGATTATGCAACGGCGCAAGTGAACATGTTTTCTTTAATTCATCTAAAATAATATCATTGACCAAAATATCATTTTTAAAGATATCTCCTCCATTAACAACGCGGTGAACCATTAAATAAACATCTTCTAGTTTTACTAAATTATTTTTCTCCAAAAAATCAATAATGTAGTTCGGTAATTGATGAAAATTAATATCTTTTTCTTCAATAACTATTCGATTAATTGGATGTTCGATGTCCTGATTAATTGTTCCAGGAATACCTTTGATAATTAAAAGCTCCTTTTTATAAATGGTTTTTGTTTTAGCAATTCCAATTCGTTCAACTTGTCCTTTTCCAAGTAATTTTAAATCACTCGTAAAAATTTGAAATTTGCAAGATGAACTTCCTACGTTGAATATAATTATTTTTTTCATTTTTTTCTTCCTTAACTTTATTTTACTATTAGTAATATAATTTAAGACAATTATGAGTAAATGTCTTATTACTACCAAAAATATAAACCACGATAAATTTAATCATGAAGATTACGATTGTTTTATCGGAATAGAATTAGGTGCTAAATTTCTCTTTGAAAATTTAGCAATAACCAATAAACATTACATTTCTGATTTTGATTCAATTGATTTAAAAACTAAAAAACTTTTGAAAGAACAAGATAATTATCATGAATTACCCAAATCTCGTGATCTTACCGATACCGAAGAAGCAATCAAATATGGACTAAATCTTGGCTATAAAAATATTGATCTTTATGTCGATGAAGATCGTGGACGTAAAGATCACTTGATTAGTATTTATTATTTAGCAAACAAATATCAGCTTAACGTTTTTGGGAATAAATTTAAAATAACTCCATTACCCAAAAACAAGACAACAACTATTTATAATAAATACAAGTATGTTTCAATTTTTGTTAATCAAAAAACAAAAGTAAGTTCGAACGGCTTAGTTTATGAACTTAAAAATGAATCATTTACAATTTTAAGCGGTACTAAATTAATTTCGAATGAAATTAATGGTGACAGTGCAAATATTTGTGTAAACAAAAACGCAATTATAATTCAGGCAAATGACTAAAAATCCCTTGCTATTCGGCTTTTAATGCGACCTCGTTAATGTAATTAAACGGTGAATTAAAATGAGGGAGGAAAAATAAATCCATAAATTTCAATTCATCTATTTTTACTTTTTTAGATGCTGCTAACGAAAATAAATGAATTGCCATTGAAACATCATAGGTTGAAGCTAACTGCGCTCCCAAAATTACTCTAGACTCAGCATCATAAACAACTTTAATTGAAACTTGGTGATTATCATTCATAAAACCAAGTTTTTGTGGGCCCTCAAAATATGATTCCTTAGCATTTATCCCTGCCATTCTTGCACCATTCATTGTAAGACCTGTTGACATCATATTCAAACCATAAATTGAAATAGCATTAGATCCTTCAACACCTTCAAAACTATTCTTGTCCTGACCGATAATATTAAAACCAGCAACCATTCCAGATCGAACTGCGTTGGATGCTAAAGCAATTGAGACATCTTTGTCCAAAATTGAATTATGGACGGTAGCACAATCGCCAACAGCATAAACATCATCAATTGATGTTTGTTGTCTGTTATTAACAATTATTGCCCCATTATTAATCATTTTTAAATTTTCATTTTGCAATCATTTTGTATTTGGTTTTGCTCCGATGCAAAATATTGCCAAATCTGTTTCAACAATATTTTCATTTGTTTTTAATGCTGTTAATAATTTATTTTCACCAATAATTTCTTCAACACTTTGATTTAGATTTAATTTAATCCCTTTTGCTTTAATCCTTGCTTCCATTTTATCAGTAAACTCACGATCATAATAAGTCCCTAAAAGTCGTGGTGATAAATCAATTAAAGTAACTTCCTTGCCATGAATTTGCGCTGCTTCAGCAAGCTCAACACCAATATAACCACCACCAACAATTGATATTTTATTAATTCTTGGATCCTCTAATTTTTTTATTAATGCTTGACCATGTTGATATAACTTGACATTTATTGCGTTATCTCAATCCTCACAACGCGAATTTTTAAATAATGGTGATATTGGTCAAGAACCAACAGATATTACTAATTTGTCATAATAGTCAATTTTAATTTCGTTTGTTTTTAAATCTCGAATAATGATTTGTTTTTTAACGTAGTCAATATTTTCAACTCTATGCATCATATTCACCTTAATTTTTTTATTTCTAAGAATTTCTGGTGATGAATAAAATAAATCCTGAGGATTTTCAATTTTCCCACTCATCCAAAGGGCAATTCCGCATCCTAAAAATGAGCAATTATCATTGCTATCATAGGTTGTAATTTCCCAGTTCATACTCTTATCGGCGACTATGTTCATCACGGCAGTTCCTGCGTGATTTGCACCAATTACAATTAATTTTTTCATTAATACTCCTTATATAATTATATTGCGAAAAAATATTTAGTGATTATCTTTTACATAAAACGGACGTTTTTGATAAAAAGTATTTAAAAAAGTTTGACAAAATTGTCAAACTTTTTTAAATATAAATTAACTTATATAAATGTTTATATAAACATTGTACTAGTAGAAATAATTAGCATTCCAGTAATCATTGTGATAAGAGCACAAAGGGCAAGAATTGGCATCGCCTTACCATAACTAACCTTAGATGCTTCTGCTTGCGCAACAACTAGACCGGTGGTCGGAGAAAACATATTAATCGTTCCTTGCGCGAGTGGATAAACAACCATAACGACAATGGCATATTTCATAAACAGTTCTTCTTGCCCGCCAGCCATGCTATTAATTATTGGAGCAATTAATGGTCCAGTAATTCCGGCAAGACCTGATGTTGAAGGAATAAAAACTGCAAGCAAGGCAAAGATAGGGAATAAAATTCAAGCTAGAGCAATTTCGGAAAATTCTTCTCCTCCAACAACATTTTGGAACATTAGATTTACCATTGCAATTGTAATTCCAGAATAAGTTAAGATGATAGCAACTGATCTTGATAAAACTAAAATCATCGCAACCCCAAACATTCCCTTAATTCCACTAGAAACCGCTGAATTAGTCTCTTTTACAGACATTTGAAATGTTCAAGCAGAAATGTAAGTCATAATAATAAACATCATTGACAATTGAAGGAAATATCATTCACCAAATACTGCACCATCAAAAAATAGTGATGAGAATACTGTTCAAAAACCATTAGGATCTGCAACTAAAACGGGGAATCAAGTTGTTCAAGGTAATAATGAAAAGACCATAACTGCAAATGTTCCGGCAAAAAGCGATAAACCAATAACTTGTCTTTTTGTCATCTTATCATGAGTTTCGTGAATATCGCCTAGATGTTGTTTAGCTCATTCTTTATTTTCTTCATATTTTTCAGGTTCTAAAACGTAGTCTTTCCCTTTTCTAGAACGATGTCCGTATCACATACATCCAATTGAACCAAGGGTTGCAAAAACAATAAACATAATAATTCTAATAATAATTCCGGTGCTTACTGTAACTTCAAAATCAGGAGTTGATAAAGAACTAGCCATGACTCCAATTGAAAATGGGTCCAATACAGAAGCGGCAATTCCTGATGTTGTTCCAACAACAACGATTAATAATCCGGTCATTGTATCAAAACCAGCAATAACCAAGAAAGGAATAATCAGTGGAATAAGTCCCAATGTTTCTTCTTGCATTCCGAAGGCGGTTCCACCAAAACAAAATAATACAAATAAAATTGGAATTAAAAGAATTTCTTTCCCTTTCATTTTTTTAACTAACGAAGCTGTTCCAGCTTCTAGTGTGCCAGATTGTAACATTACTTCAACGAAAGCACCAATACAAAAAATATATAATAATACACCAGATGCTGAAAAGAAACCAGCAATAATTACTAATGGTAAATTAAAGATTCCATATCGCCCAGTTTCTGAAACATAATAACCAGAATTAAAAAAATCAATTCAATCACTAGTTAATAAAC
>WTBJ01000022.1 GCA_013139135.1 Mycoplasmataceae bacterium
GGTCTTGTATCTTTTCTTATTACTGGAATGTCAGACTCTACCAATTTAGCTTTATTGTTTTTAGATCCAACCATCTTGTCTCTATTTTTAGATAACATATCTCTGACATTATCAACAGGCTTGCCAACAAATAAATGCTCTGGATTCACACACGATGGATTATCACATTTATGACAAACAACTGAGTTTTTAGGTATCTCATGTTTGTATTTTTCAAAAGAAAATCTATGCGCTCTGATAGGGTGATAATTATCAAACATACGACCATAGCCATCCTTATCTTTACTACCTGTCCACATCCAACATTCTGTACTCATGTTAATTTCAAATGAACTAAAAAACCGCTCATCAACAGTACCATTCTTTTCGAATCTCATTTTTTTCATATGAGATGAACTTACTTCTTTTCTTCGACACCCACAAGATTTTGATGTGTATTTACCGTTTAAAGATAATGTTCCACTGTATATAACTCTTTTTGTACCACAATCACAAACACAATTCCACCAAGCGCCTGTTTGTTTAGTATTTTCAGGTTTTTCAGCCCTATCAATAATAGTCCATCTATATATTTTTTGTCCAGTTAAGTCTCTTAATGGCTTACCCATTTTATTATGTTCCCAATAAAAAAAGCCATACTCTATAACCTTGGTGGTGTTAGCCGACAAATGGGCTTCAAGGAAAAGAATACAGCTTTGTTTAATTTGTCTGTTGAGTCACCACAACTCGTTAAACTAAGATTATAACATAGTAATTTTGTTAATGTCAAACCCTATTATCTAACAAATTATATTACTTTGTTTTATAAGTTTTTATTTATCTAAAAACCCCGATATAGTTATAATTAATATTAAACAAAAACTCATACCGCTTACATATTCTCTTATAATACCAATTTTCATTCCATAATCTATGTTTATAGGTATTAAATGTTTTAAGCTGTAGTAAATATGTATAGGTTATTTTATCTTGTTTTATTATTAATTTTTTCATAACATCAATAAACAAAAGCCCTTCGCTCAGTACATTTAGTATAAAAAAACACTAACATATCAAATAAGTCACTAGTATCTTCAATAACACCATCAGAAGTAAATTCACAACCCGCTTTTGTCAATGTCCAATATCTAAACTTACCTCGCTTTTCTTTCATATGAAAACAATCTTTATTCATTTTCATTAAATATTTTACTCTGGGTAATAATAACTTTGTCTTTTTAACAATATCAATATAACTTAATAAGTCATCAGATGATTTAATACTATCTATTATTTTCATAGTATCTTCAAAATTTTCTTTTTGTTTTGTATAAGCCATTATTTATTCCCCAGAATCTTAATCATAAGATCATCATAATAGACTATAAATAACATAGCTGATCCCATAAAAAAAGACCGCTCGCCAGCTATAAAATAATCTGGTATATCTTGAATGTACTGATATAAGAAATTACCCGAAAGAAAAGATAGTGATTGTATAAGCTTCCTCATTATTGTGTATACGCCATAGCTAGGTTTTTAAACGGTTGACTCCAATACCAATCATCCATCACATATTGTTTAAATTCTTCCTTACTGATTTCAATCTCTTCGCTGGTCGTCATATTCAACATTTGAATAGCCATATCATATTCACCAATGTGGCTAATTGGCTTTTCAATATCAAACTTAGTCTGTATCTCACCAAAGTTCTCAGCCATTGTGAGAGCCTTTGATAGATTCTCAATAACAATTTGTCTATAACCCTCCATCGACTGTTCGTATTCGTCTTGGTGTAGTTCTTTGTTAATACTTAGCTTTTCTAGTAGGTCTAATGTTTTTACTTTAATGCTCTTCATAATATATTACCAAATACATATTCAACACAAATACCAATTAATAAACAAAATAAAGCCATTCGTCTGCCTCTAGTTATTCCTAGTTCACTAACGTCATTAGCCAATCTACACGCTGAAGCGTATACAAAACCACTTAATACTATTATTGATCCTATTGTCATTTTTATTCCTTACAATTTAGTCATTAACATAACCATTATCTCATCTTCTAAAAAATCTTCTTCTTTTGAAATAACACTACTCATTGCTTTTCGATAAGCCCCGTCAGTATCTTGAAGCCATGATGTATGAGAAATTATAGTTGACGCTACAGTCGACTTACCATTAATAATCCTTTTTTGTTTTAATAATGGTTTTGATTCTATTCTGAAGAAATACTTTCTTTTAATCATTTTTATTCATCCATATTATATGTATATGTTGGGTCAAGCTCCATATCATAACGAATAGTTATATCACCACAATCATTATTTTTATCAGTAAACTTATACGAATCGTAATTATCTTGTCTTTCAAAACTTCCAAAGCCTTCCATAAATTTAATCCATGTTGACTTTTTTGTTTTACCATCATAATTATGAACATCATTTGAATAATAGAATGAATTTGATAACATTTCTGCAACATCACTTAAATCATCTAGTTTCCAAAAACAATTACCCCATTCACTATTAATGAAATGTTTTTTAGCTTTTTCCACATCTTGGAATTCAACAATAATTTGCATCTCAAAATCTGTTCTATATTTTTCCATTTTCATTCTTTATCTCCAAATTCTGGTTTATATTCTGGTTTATTACGAATGTTTTTAAACAACCTATTCCCTTCACAATAAGGACAGCCACCATGATTATTACAGTCACTACTGTAATGTTGTGGCGTACCGTCTTGGACTTTCCCATTCCAGTATTGTTTATCTGAGGTCATTTTTGGGCGTAGATTTATGACAGTACGTG
>WTBJ01000008.1 GCA_013139135.1 Mycoplasmataceae bacterium
GAAACTATAATGCTTTATTTACAATAAATAGTATTTCTAATTTATTAAGATATTATGAAATGTTTAAAAAGATTAATGATACTAAAGAAAAAAGTCAGAAATTAAGAATTGGAGCAATATTTTCTAAAAGTTATTAGGATGGAGATATGGAGAAGGGGGATATTGTTTCTAATGACGCATTCGAAACAATTATTAATGATTTTAATAAGATGTTTAAAATGAATATTAACCATCAAGACTTCAATCTATATCGAAGAACTTTAATAAGAAAATTTCAAGACCGGGAATTAGATATTGTCTTAGTTGTCAATATGCTAACTACTGGGTTTGATTCTAAAATTTTAAATACATTGTATGTTGATAAAAGTTTAGAAAAACATGGTTTGGTTCAAACCTTTTCGAGAACTAATCGAATTGAAAAGGAAATTAAAAAACATGGACACATTGTTGCAATGCATCGTCCGAGTAAAGAAAAGGTTGATGGTGCAATAGAGCTTTATTCATCTAATTCAGCTGATTCTTGTCTTGTTCTTAAAGAGAGTTATAAAAGTTATGTTGATGAATTTAATCGACAAATTAATCAGATTAAAGAGCAGTTTCCTAATGTAGATTCTGTTTATAGTTTAAAAACCGAGGATGAAGAAAAACAGTTTGTCTTAGCGTTTAGAGAAGCGATTCAAACACTTAATATCTTAAGATCATTTATTGAATTTGAATTTGATGATTTAAATTGTAAAGAGCAAGAAATTATAAATTATAGTGGAGCGTATAAAAAACTATATCGAGATAACCTTGAACAAAAAGATAAGTTTTCAATTCTTGATGAGATTGATTTTGCAATTGAATCAGTTCATACCGATTTAATTAATGCAAGTTATATTCATGATTTATTAGGTAACTTAACGCAAGGGGGAGATGTTTCTTCTTTTAAAGATGCAATTAATAATATTTATGAACAATTGGATCAAAGTATATACCCACAAAAATTAATTGATTTGATTAAACAATTTATTAAAAGTAAATTGCCGGTAAATATGGATGAATTATTTGTTCCAAGCGAAATAAATTATGATGAGTTGGTTTCTTATATTGAAAAAACTAGGGAAAATGATTTAGCTAAAATTATTGATGAATATCAGTTAAACAATTTAGATTTTTATAAGTGATTAAATGATTATCAAATTAAGGGAAAATTTGATTTTGGTGATCTAAATTTAATTTATGAAAAAGTACCATCATGAGAAGTGCTTCAACCTCTTTATGACAAAATAACAAGTGGTGTTCTTGAAGTTTATAAATATACAAATTTTAATTAGTTGTTCTGTTTTAATTTAGATTCTAATTCACTGATTCTTTTATCCTGAGTGTCATTAGATTCTTTTATGGGCAAACTATATTGTATATAGATTTCATTAGATATATTTCTAAGTTCTTCCTCATTATTATCATTTAATTGAAGCTGTTGATTTGAATTATCTAATTCTCTTTTCAAATCTTTTTCCGCAATATTCCTATTTTTTTCTTGACTTTTTTTATTTAGGTGATAGAAGTAAAATGCCATTGCAAACGACATTCAAGTTAAAGTAAAAGAAAAGAAAGTAATAATATCAGTCGAGATATTATTTTTTTCTTTTGAAATTAAAATAGGAACACAAATAATTGGGATTAATGAGAGGAGGAACGTAAATACTAAAATAAAAATAATTGCAAACTGATTACTCTTTATAAAAGAACGGAGCATTAATGCTAAACCAATTTGTTATTTCAAAATCTTTTATTTCTTTGTAATAACTATTTTCCTTTCAATTATTTTTTCATGGATCTGTCTCATGACTTTTTTCTACTAGTACATTTGTTGTATATAAATTAAGTAAAAAATAACCTAATTCCAACACCTCTTTATCTAGTTCGGATAAATTTCCAGATAAATAAAATATTTTATCCTCAACAAGCCCTCAATTGTAAACATTTTTTAAAACAGGCCCACGTTCAAAGGCTACGAATTTCATGTTTATTTTTTTCTCGAAAACAAAGATATCTTCCTTAGTTAAAATTTCATATTTGCTTCGCATATAAATATGAAAGCCATAAAGAAAATAAACAATTTTATGCTTTCTAACTTTCTCACACTTTTTATTATCAAATGATTTTATATCTAACAATTGAATTAAAAACTCAAGTAAAATTCTTTCATTTATAAGGTTGGCACTTGTACTATATATCGAAAAACCTGCTCGTTTACTGCCGCTTTTTAATTCATCTTGTAAAATATCTATCTCATCTTTTATTTCAACTTTATCCTTGAATTTATAACTATTAATTTTTTCAGGAGAAATATTTTTCTTTTTCTCTCATTCACTAATTAATTTATTCGTTTCAATTGTTTTTATTCATTCAAAATATTCTATTTTATCATTAGACATTTGTACTTACTTTCATTTTCTCCACTTTATAAAATATTATAATGATTTACAATATTTTATCAAAAATTTTGGTTCAAGTATAGGGGATGTCGATTTTACCTTTTGCTAATTTTGTAATGAAACAATAAATATATTGTGTTCAAAATAGGGTTAAAATATATAATATATTAAGTTAGTTATTTTATAAATAAAATAATAGAGGGGCAATATTACATGAGTAATAAAGAATTAAATACGCAATTATGAGCAGTTGCTAATAAGCTTAGAGGAAAGATGGATCCTGATGAATATCGCAACTATATTTTGGGATTTATTTTCTTTAA
>WTBJ01000049.1 GCA_013139135.1 Mycoplasmataceae bacterium
TTGGAATGACTTATGCTAGTGGTTGTGCCTCTGGAACTTTAAGTCATTGAGCTGAAGGAAATAGTCGATCTTTGATTGTTATTATTGGATTTATTATTGGTGGTTTCATTGGAATCATTATTAAGACACCAATGATTAGTCAAGATAATTGAATGGGAAAAGGTCCAATTCTTTCGTTTTGAGATACGATGGGATTGATTGGTGGATTATTCTTTAATATGTTTTTAATCGTTATCGTTTATCTAATCATCGTATTTTTAGAAAATAAATGAGGAGATAAAGATGCAATTGATGCACAACAAAATTTTGTTCAACATCAAAATGATTTGTATTTAGAAAATAAACCAACATTTATTAAAAATGAAAAGTTATCAAGAACTTATTATAATTTATTCACAAGGAATTGAACTTTAATTACAGGCGCCTTGATGGTAACTGTGATTGGAGTTGCGATCTATACAGCAACCGGTGGATGAGGTATTTCTACAGCTTATGCAATGTGAGGGACATATCTTTATGCTGGTTTTGGCGGAAGCGTTGATAGCATGTAGAACGGCTTTATTAATGGTAATGGTCTTGGGTTAACCTCTGAACAAATCTTAATTTGTTCTAATGGTTGATACGGATTTTGACGAGATAGTGAATCTTGACAAAATATTATGATCATTGACGGCGCTTTATTTTCAATCTTAATGCAAGGACGATTTAAATTCAAAACAAACAACATGAATTTAAAAAGATTTAACATCTATTTAATGGGTGGAATCTTAATGGGGATTGGAACTAGAATTGGTGGCGGATGTAATATTGGAGCCTTTTATGACCCAATCGTTACAACTTCAATCTCAGGTTATTTCTTTGGAATATTTATGTTAATTGGAGCAATAATTGCTTTCAATTCATTAAAGGTATTTGATCCAAATAGTCTCAAATCTTAGCTTAGATTTCAATTTATTATTAAATAAACAAAAGACAAACCATTCGGTTTGTCTTTTGTTAAAATATAACTATCACAAACAACTTAATATTGAAAATATTTTGGTATGTTTAAAGAATTTAGAATTAAAACAAGAAAGTTATATGATTCATTGGACAAGAAATTCATTTTTCTTGCCTTTTTTGCTTTAATTTTGCCATTTGCTTACTCTTGACTAAGATTGTTTTGGATAATTTCAGCTTCAGCCGATTCATACACAATGATTTCATTTTGGTCGTATTTACAGGCTTTAGTGGAATGTTTTACTGCATTTTTAATTTTGCCTTTATTTACTTTTAGCAAAAATAAGCAGAAAAAATCATTTTCAATTTTTAGTGGAGTTTCATTCTTAGTTCTTATTTTGTTTTTTGTTATGTTGTCATTATTTCCTTGAATGATAAGGCAAATGACAACGCAAAATTCAAGCTCGACATTAAAGGAACTAAAAATATTTCTATTCTTAACTATGATTTCAATGTCAATGGAAATATTTGTTCAATATTTACTTGCGGATATAATAGTTGAACGTAATGGTTTAAAAGCAACTACAACGTCAGTTATGATTGTTTTGACAAGTCTGTTGTTTGATATTTTATTTTTATCCAATATTTCACCATTTAATTATTCGATCATAAATATAACTTTGTCATCTGTAATCTCCTCGTTTTTGATAATAATAGTGTTGTCAGTTTTTTGATTTATTTCATACTTCAAAGAAAATAATTCAATAACTTTTAACATAAATGAAGTTAAAAGTTATTATAAAAAAGGTTTGGTTCCGGGATTAAATGTTTTGATAGGTAATTTCTTTTATTCATTTGTAACCCTAAATATTATTAATCATATGGATCCATTACACATGAATTCTTGGCATATGGCCGGATGAATGTATTGGAATATTATTTTTAAAATTACCATAATTTTACAATATATTTTAATTGCAGAAAGAATTAACAACCATAATGATTTTGATTCTAGGTTTGCAACATATTGGTTTATGATAATTGATTTTGTAATTTTCTTGATTCTTGTTCCTATCTCTGGTCTATTAATATTACCAACAGTAATTGATGATCAAAGTTGATTAAGATTAAGTACGACGAGTGCCTTTTTAATGGCTCCCTTCTTCCTTTTTATGGGGATGAGTAATAAACTTAACACTAAGTTCATTACCGAAGATAAAATGCATTATATGCTTTATCAAATAATTTTTTCGACAATGATTATTGAATTACCGATCTGAATATTATTATTAATTGGCATAAATGTTGGATATTGACAAAATATGACCATTTGAATGATTAGTGTTTCATTAGGTTTTTTCATTTCAATATTCCAGTTTGAATATTTAGAAAGAAAGTCAATGAATATTGAGTTTGCATATTTGAAAAGAAAACAACTAAACACAATATTTGTAACGAAAAGATATCGTTCTATTTAGACGTGTACTTTAGTAATGTTTCGAAAAAAAAGTTTAAGAATACAAGTAAAATTAGAAAATTAATAAATGCTAATTAAAATCTTTTGAATAAGTGATTATAAAAAATTTTATTATTAAGCAAACAAAAAACAAACCGTTGTGGTTTGTTTTTTCATTATCGAGATTTTATTTTTTATAAATTGTAAAGATCGCCTTCATCATATTTTTTATTTATTTTATTATCTAATTTTATATCTTTTCCAAATATTTTATTTGAATTAAAACTAATTTGCTCTCTCTTTACCATAGTATTATTAAAATTATTAAAAGTATCAGCTATAGCATCT
>WTBJ01000028.1 GCA_013139135.1 Mycoplasmataceae bacterium
TTTCTTATCCTCTATTACTTCTTCAAATTTTGGATTAGAAATATTTACTCCCGTTATGTTTGTAATCATATCTACTGCCTCAACACTAGATAAATATTTATTAAAACTTAATTCGTTTGCAAAATGCTTTTGATTTGAAATTTTTTCTCGTTCAATGGTTGTTAATTTATTCATTTTTTTATCTTATTTTCCCTATTAAATAATTAGAACAAAATAAAGATTGAAAGCATTATATTTTTAGCAATTGTATTTATAACTTTATTAATAATGCGAAGCAACTAATCTAACAAAGATGAAAAAGTAAGTTCAATATAAAAAATTAGATAAATAGCATCATTTATTTTCACAATAGTGGCAAAAATGTAAGAACCTTTTATCGTTTATTTTTTTAATAGTGGTACAAATTTAAAAAACGATGTCCTTACCTATAGAAAGAAACATAGTGTTATATACAATGCTATTTATAAGCAATTAATTGTCTTGTTTTATAAACTATAATTTTAATAGTTTAGTTTAAATTAAACATGAACGAAGAAAGAAAATAATAAAAATGCGAAAAAAAATTTTAATTATCGGTGGTGTTGCTTCTGGAGCATCAGCCGCAGCAAGATCAAGAAGACTTGACGAAAATGCTGAAATAATAATGTTTGAAAAGGATCCACATGTGTCATTTTCAAATTGCGGTTTACCGTACCATATTTCTGGACACATTAGTAAAATTGAAACATTATTACTAATGAATCCACTAAAATTTTATAGTCAATACAATATAATTGCGAAAGTAAATCATGAAGTTATTGAAATTAATCATGAACAAAAAACAATTACTGTTTTAGATCAATCTTCTAAAATTAAAACGATTGAAAGCTATGATGAGTTAATAATTGCAACAGGAGCTAGAGCTAAAAAAATAGTAATCCCGGGTCAAGAAAAAATGCCTTCATTTGTTTTAAAAAATGTTGTTGATCTTGATAAAATAATGAAGCACATTAATGAAAATAATCCAAAACACATGACTGTTGTTGGTGGTGGATATATCGGGATTGAAGTAGCGGAAAATCTTAAAAAAGCTGGAATTAGTGTTTCATTAGTTGAATATATGAATCAAGTTTTGATGCCAATTGATTTTGAAATGGTTCAAATTGCCCATAAAGAACTTTTGGATCAACAAATTGATTTAAAATTAAATAGCAAAATAACAAAAATTGACATGAATGAAATCACAATAAACGATGATGAAATTATTGAAACTAATGGAATAATTTTTGCAACTGGAATTACACCAAATTCAGAAATTGCTGTTTCAGCAGGAATAAGCGTTAATAAAACAAATCACATTCTTGTTAATGAACGATTTGAAACAAATATTGACCATATTTATGCTGTTGGTGATGTGATTGTTGTTAAAGATATTTTAAATAATGAAGTAGCAATTTCACTTGCTGGCTCAGCACTCAAACAAGGTAGATTTGTTGCTGATGCAATTTATAACAAACCTGTTGTTAATAATAAAACTCTAGGTTCATCAGTTGTTCAAATTTTTAATCTTACAGTTGCTTCAACGGGGATGAATGAAAAACAATTAAAAGCGCACAATGTGAACTATGAAGTTGTAACTTTGATGCCTAAAACAGCAGTTGGAATTATGCCTGAAGCTAAATCATTATATTTAAAAGTTATCTTTGATAGAGATAGTCATTTAATTTTAGGTGCGCAAGCTATTTCAAAAGGTTATGGTGCTGAAAAAAGAGTTGATATTATCTCTGTTTTTATTAAAAATAATATTAAAGTTCAAGAATTAATTGATGTTGAAGTTTGTTATGCTCCACCATATGCAACAGGTAAAGATGCTGTTAATTTTGCTGGATATATTGCAAGTAATTTAATTGATAATAGTTTTAAACAAGTTCAATTTTATGAAACAGCAAAATTAATAAAAGACAATCAATTAGTAATTGATTGTCGTGAAGAGAATGAATTTGCTGAAGGACATATTAAAGGAGCGGTTAATATTCCTATGTCAGTCTTTAGAGAAAGAGTAAAAGAAATTCCTCGAGATAAAAACATTTATGTTCATTGTCGTTCAGGTCAACGTTCTTATAATATGTGTCTCTTTTTACAAAGTCAGGGTTATGAAAATGTTTATAATATTGCAGGATCATATGCATTTATGTCTAATTATTATGATACATTGGAAAAACTCTATGGTGGGGAGAGTTTATTAACAGTTCCAATTTTTAATTAAACTGTTATAAATAAATAAATAATTAAATGAATCAAAAAGAAGAGATTTATTTAGAAAAAAAACAAGAAGGTTCATATAAAATTAGCGAAGCTAAAGTTGAGTTTGTTAAAAAAAGAGAAACAAACGATAAAGCTCAGTTCTTTATTGCCCTACTTGCCATTGGTTTTTTTGGTCTTTGTATTATATTACAATTTTTAACTAACAGGGATGGATTCCAGGGTCATGGCGCTGGTGAAGGAAGCTTTGCTAATGTTGAATCAGGATTTAATGATTCAATTTCAATGTCCCTATATATGATCGAAGGATTCTTATTGGGTTACATCTTGCAACGTTCATTCTTTGGTTTTACGAGTGGGTTTACAAAACCCTTGAAACAACGTGATTTTAGCACCTCAAAGGCAATCTTAATCTTATTGTT
>WTBJ01000053.1 GCA_013139135.1 Mycoplasmataceae bacterium
CCAAAACTCACACAGATATTAGCATCACTATTAACAAGTCTTTATTACCTTATAATTATCAACCAACCAAAACAAGTGATAATGAGGACGTGACCTTTTATCAGTCTTTATTACCTTATAATTATCAACCAACCAAAACCCTACACTAATTATACAATAAAAAAAGCTAGTTAATTACTAGCTTTTCCCAATAAATTTATATTAATAATTTTTATATTTTTACAATTTGATATTGAAATATTTGGTCAATAACCAAATATTTTATTATAATTAGTTGTCCCACCAGCATAATTCAAACCATTTTTTGGAGAAACAATTCTTTTGCTTGTAAAACCTTTGAAGGTATAAAAATCACCCTCATATTCAAAAGTTGTATTCGGGACAACGATTTTCCCTTTATACTTATTATCCTTGGCATTAAACATTTCTAAACGATATATTGGTTTTAACGTTTCAAGATGTAAACCATAATATGTAGCAATCTCTCAATAATTACCATTTGAATCTTTTCGATAATCTTTTCTAAGTTCACCTTTATCATCATATGCTTTTTCTTTTTTTGACATTTGTTCACTTGCCAAAAATTCGCCCCTTACTCGTCTTTTTTCAAGATAAGAAACTAAAGGGTATTGACTGATATCTTTATTATTAAGTTCCGATCATTTTTGTTGATTGTTGATTGAAACAAATTTAGGTTCTTTGATTTTATAAACTTCTTTGTCATTAAATTTAGATTGAACTTCTTTTTCCTCAAGTTCCAATTGAACTGGAATTAAATTTTCAAGTTTATAACTAAAATCTTTAACTAAAGGGTTTAAGTAATCACTATTTCTGGTTACTTTAAATAATGAAAAATCATTGAATCTTCTAACTTCATGAATTTCCTTACCTTCGAGTGAATAAACCATTGTTTGTAAAACTGCTTCCATTTGTTCTTTTCAATTTTTAGTTCATATATATTTACTTGATTTTTCAATATTATTAATCAATTCATTATATGATGTTCTTAAATATTTCAAAGCTTCATCAGTGGATTTGATTTCGCCTTTTTTAATTCCACTAAAAATTGCTGAATAAGTATTCATCAATACAATTAAATTTTGATAATAAGTAATTTGAGAATATGTTTTAAATTGCGATAAAACAATTGCATCTACAGAATGATGAAAATGCGTAATATCACGTGGTTTAGAACTCCCTCAAGGCGAATCGCTTAATCATAATCTTCTAAATTTAGAAGTTATTTGCCCTTTAACAGTTAATAACTTAACATCATTTTGGATTAATTGGTTAATTTTTGCAAATTCCATTTTTAAATATGAACCGATATATTTAGTAATATATCTAGTATCGTTTAAATCTTTGTCTTCAAATCCTTCAACACGGCGATCAAATTGTCCAGCGAATAAATAATCTAATTTTTTCTTTGGTCATTTTTTATTAAACTTTACTCAAATTAATTTTTTTCAAGCTTCGAGTTCTTTTTCATTTCATTTAAAATATGTTTTAAAATAATCCAAAGGAATTTGATTGCCCTTAGCTTGATTATGTTTACTCGAAGTCAAGACTTTGTTTAAAAATGACTGATCGTTGGATTTACTATTTGGAATTATATGATCAACTTGATATGAAACCCCATCATAAAGATTTTCTTCAAGTATTTTTTCATTCAATTTTTGCGAATATGGATCAACTGCAAAAGTATCTGTTGCTTTTAATTTTTGAGCAATAAATAAATTATATTTAAAAATATTATCTCGAGTTGGTTTGATTCCCTTTTTAGATAAATACTTTACAGTTTCTTCATTACGCTCTTCATTTTTAGAAATTGTTTTTTTCATTTTTTTTCGATCATCTTTAGTACTAAATATTTCACTAGAAACTTCTAAAACTACGGTATCAATTAAAAAATTATACTTTCTAAAAACGGCCCTAATCACTAATCTTGATTGATTAATTGCGCGATAAACAACGGAATTTCGTTCCATATCTCTATCCATGATTGGCGGAAATATTTTTTTTAATTTTGCTTCGATATTTATATCGTTAAAATCTAAATCAATTGTTTTGATTATTTTAATTTTTTTATTATCTGTATCATTTAAAAAATTCATTTGATATTTAGCAATTAATTCTCCATCATATAATTGTTTGAAGAGTGCATCACTTTGAAATCTTTTTGATGAATTAGATGGTTTTGATTTTTTTGAAGAATCTTGACAAAAAGCAATAATATCTTTTTTAGAAATTTTTTCACCAGTTTTAGAAATAATTTCACTTAATAATTCATCCAAAATATTTGCTTTTTCCAATTCATTTAAAATGATTCCAGGAGTTTTAAATTTAGCAATAATTTCGCCAAATTGTTCAATTTTATTATTTTTAATTGAATTGAAATTTATAAGATTATCAAGATCAATTAATTCCATATTTCTTTTGACAAAAAGAGGGAATTTCTTTTTAAGTTGAACTAAAAATAAATGTGCTTCAGAAAAAGAGATTCCTTCTTTTTTAGAATAAACTTTATTATTTTCAAGAAAGAAACTTTTAAATGATTTTTCCTTGAATTGTTGATTTTCTAAATATTCTTTGATAAATAATTTTGTAATTTCTTTAATAAATTGTTTATCATCAGCAACACTAGAGAGTAATTTACCCATTTCATTTTGGATAAAATTTAAATCATTAAAAATTGAAGCTTTAGAATTTCGATACTCTTCCTTATAGTACGTACAACGCCCAATCTTTTCACCAAAAGATGTATATATCAGGTGTTTTTGATTTGATTTTTTCATAAACTCTTCTCAACGTTTTTTACGAGCTTCGTCTTTTGGTCC
>WTBJ01000046.1 GCA_013139135.1 Mycoplasmataceae bacterium
ATTAAATATATAATTTAAATCATAGAAACAGAATTAAAATATTTATCAACAAAAGTTCGTCAGTTCTACAACTCCAAATGAGCATTACCGCTTAATCTAACATTATATTTAGTCTTATTAGTTGTACAACTTTCTCTTATATTTTTTCTTGGATATAGTGTATTAATTCCTGGTGGCGATGATGGACATTGATGATTAATTATTGTTGAGGTCTTGGCTGGGTCATTTTCAATTATCGCAACAATATTGGTAATGAGACTGAATCGGAATTTCTTATACTTTAGTCTTATTTCAACAACATTATTTTTAACAAATAATGTTTTTTTATTCTTATATATTAATGCAATCAAAACAATGATTCTTTTTGTTCCTCTAATTATTCGTTATGTTCGATGAGGAAAAAATTCAGCAAACAAAGTTCCAAGACGAATGAAAATGCGTGTTTTCATTCCTATTATTGTTGCTATATTGATTGTTTCTTATTCTTTATCATTATTAACCGTAGACTTTGATAAGTACCCATTACTTGATTCACTTAATTTAGTTTTTGCTTTAACCGGTGTTCTTTTACAAGTTTATGGTTATATTGAAGGATTTATCTTTTCAATTGTTACAGCCATAATTGTTATTTATATGATGGCAGAAAGTTCAGCTTGAACGGTAGTAGTTACAGCTTCACTATATTTAATTACAACAATTGCAACAATTCTTGCTTGACTTTCAATCTATCATGAACAACACAACACCTTTAAATATCGCCCGCCGATTCACCAATTACAAGAAACTCAAATAAATGAAATATTTCACCAAGTTGAAATTGAGAAAATATGAAGTGATTTTATTAGTTATTCTGATAAAAAATAGGTGTTTATTAGAAATAACTAATAACTCAATATTGTTATAATTTATAATTATGTAAATTGTATGGAAAATAATAAAACAAAACAAAAAGCAAAAACATTAGGAAGAGGACTTGAATTACTTTTTGATGGTGACATTAGAGCAACATTGGCTGAAATTGAAAATAAGTCACCTTCTGAATTAAAAGAGTCAAATATTTCTATTTCAGAAATAGAAATATCTCGCTTAGTACCAAACCCGTATCAACCACGAAAAATATTTAACAACGTTCAATTAAATGAACTGGCTAGTTCAATAAAAGAAAATGGTATCTTTACCCCAATCATTGTTAAAGAAACTATCGGTAATCGTTATTATATTGTTGCCGGTGAAAGGCGTGTTCGTGCTGCTCGAATTGCTAAACTAAAAACAATTCCAGCAATTGTTTCACAAATTACAGATCGTTCAATGCAAGTTATTACTCTAATTGAAAATATGCAACGATCTGATTTAAATCCAATTGAAGAAGGACAAGCAATTAAAGGCTTGATGATTAGTCAAGATTTAACTCAAGATGAAATTGCTAAAATAATTGGTAAATCAAGATCATTTGTTGCTAATGCCTTAAGATTAGTAAACTCTGATCGAAACTTAGTTAGTGGCGTATTAAAAGGTGAGTTTAATTATGGTCATGCTCGTCCATTAATAGGAATGGACAAAGATTTTATTGTTGAAATTATCGCAAGGATCATTAATGAAAAACTTTCTGTTCGTGAGGTTGAAAATATTGCAAAATCTTTTAGGATTAAAAATACAAAAGAAGATAATAATGCCTTATCACCAATCAAAGTTTATAGGGAAATTAAACATGTTGAAGGCTTATTGGGCGAACATGTTAAAAGTGATGTTGAAATTACCAATAATAAAATAATCATTAAATATAATGATCAAGAACAATTGAATCGCATTTTAAGGCGACTTAATTCATTAGATAAATAGGAGAAAATAATGGCAATCAAAATTGGATTAGTGGGGTTACCCAATGTTGGTAAATCAACACTTTTTAACGCTTTAACATTAAGTGAGGTTGAAGCAGCAAACTATCCCTTTGCAACGATTGAACCAAACATTGCTGTTGTTGAAATCAAGGACGAACGTGTTAAAGCTCTTGGTGAGTTATTTAGTTCTAAAAAACTAATTTATAATCAATTACAATTTGTTGATATTGCTGGCCTTGTTAAAAACGCCTCTAAAGGCGAAGGGCTTGGGAATAAGTTTTTAACTAATATTCGTGAAGTCGATGCCATTGTTCATGTTGTTAGATTATTTGATGATGATAAGATCATTCATGTTCATCATCAAATTGATCCGTTGGTTGATATTGAAACCGTCAATATAGAACTAATTTTTTCTGATCTTGATCAAATTGAAAAGTGATTGAAAAAAAATAAAACAATCGTAACAAACACCGGAAAATTAAAAGCTGAATACAACTTAATGTTGCGATTAAAAGCGCATTTAGAAACACAACAATTGCTTTCAACTTTTAATTTTGATAATGAACCAATTGGTTTTGTTAAACCATTTAATTTTTTAACTAATAAACCAGTTCTATACGTTTGTAATGTTAGTGAAGAAGAAATAGAACACCCAAACAAAAACTCACATTACAAGGCGATTAAGCATTATGTTAAAAAAACAAATAGTGAGATTGTCTTTATTTCAGCAAAAATTGAAGAAGAAATTTCAAAATTACCAGAGGAAGAACAGGCGTTATTTTTACACGAATTAAAGATTCCTAGTTCAGGTCTTAATTTAATTTCACAAACAATTTTTCATTTATTACATCTTGCAACTTATTTTACAGCGGGTCCACAAGAGATTCATGCTTGACCTTTTCCGCTTGGGACAAATGCAAAAGAAGGAGCGGGAATAATACATTCCGATTTTGCGAAGGGTTTTATTAAGGCGGAAATATATAATTATAATGACATTAAAAAGTATAAGACAGAACAAACTCTAAAAGAGAATGGTTTGTTACGACTAGAAGGGAAAGAATATTTACTTAAAGACGGCGATGTTTGTCATTTCCGCTTTAATATATAATCATGAAAAAAATACGTTTAAGATATGCACCTTCACCAACAGGATATTTACACATCGGTGGAGCAAGAACAGCTTTATTTAATTATCTTTTTGCAAAGGCAAATCACGGAAAATTTATTGTCCGCATCGAAGACACTGATTATAATCGCGAGATTAAAGATGGCGAAAAAAATCAGCTTGACGGATTAAGATGAATGGGCATCGAAATAGATGAAACAACAGATAACCCAGGTCACTACGGACCATATAAACAAAGCGAACGATTAGATATTTATAACAAATACATTGATCAATTACTTGAAAAAGGGGTTGCCTACAAATGTTATTGTTCACCCGAGGAACTTGCTAGTTCACGCGAAAAACAATTAAAGGCCGGAATTATTTCACCAAAATATGACGAAAAATGTTGAAATAGTCGCAATACTAAAATTGCAATTGATCCAAAGATTATTCCCTCAATTCGAGTTCATTTACCAAAGAATCATGACTTCACTTGAGTTGACGGTGTTCGTGGAGAAATAACAATCAACTCTAAAGATGTTGGCGATTGAATAATTAAAAAATCTAATGATATTCCAACTTATAATTTTGCTGTTGTAATTGATGATCATTTAATGGAAATAAGTCATGTAATGCGTGGCGAAGAACATATTTCTAACACACCAAAGCAATTACATTTATTTGATGTATTCGGTTGAAAGCATCCCGAGTTTGTTCACTTAACAATCATTACTAATGATGAAGGTAAAAAACTTTCAAAACGTGATGAAGAAACATTGCAATTCATTCATCTTTTTAAAGAGAATGGTTTTTTACCAATTGCCATTTTTAACTTTCTTGCTTTGCTAGGTTGATCACCAAAAACAACTCAGGAAATCTTTAATAAGAAAGAATTAATTAAAAAGTTTAATTTAGAAGGTTTATCTCATGCCCCTTCAATGTTTAATTATGATAAGTTATTATGAACTAATAACTACTTTATTAAACGATTAAACCCCAAGGAATTATTTACCTTTTTAAATCCGTTTGTCAAGGACTTAGAATTAAGTGATGAGATTAAAAGACAAATATTTCATGTCTTTCAACCCCAATTACGTGAAGGCAGGGAAATTAAAACCTTGATTAAAACCTTCACCGATGAGTTTAAAGCAACCCCTAAATTAAAAACAGAGGCCTTAAAATCATTGTCATTACTTAAGGATTTTGAAGAAGTTTTAAAACAGATCAATCAATGAGAACGATCAATGCTTAAAACACAAATTATGGATTTGGGTAAAAAACATAACGTTCGCGGTAAAGAGTTATTTTTCCCATTAAGAATTGCCTTAACAGGAATAAATCACGGTCCAGACCTTGGATCAATTATGGAAATATTTGGTAAGGAAAAAACGATGAAAAGATTAAAGGAGTTTATTAATGCTTAAAAGAATTGTTGATTCTTCATTAGGGATGATTACCATTGAAGATGAGCTAATTTTAAATTTAACAAATACTAAAGAATTTAAAAGATTAGCAAGAATTAATCATTTAGGGGTCGCAAATTTTCTCTTCCCAAGTGCAACACACACCCGTCTTGCTCATTCGCTTGGAGTTTATGAACTAGCAAGAAGAACATTAATTGAACTTAAGGTAAAACTTCCTTCTTCAACAAATAGAGCAATCTTAGTTGCCGCGCTTTGTCATGATTTAGGTCACGGTCCAATCTCACACGGTTTTGAACATTACCTAAATATCACCCACGAAAAACAATCAGAATTGATTATTTTATCAAAGGAAACAGAAGTTGGGAAAGTTCTATCAAAGATGGATAAAAAAGCACAAATTGAAGCAGCGCAATTAATGAGTGGTAATCATAAATTAACTTGGGCTAATCAATTAATTTCTTCTGAAATTGATGTTGATCGTCTAGATTATTTAATGCGTGATTCACATTCAACAGGAACTAATTATGGCCTTGTTGAATGAAGATGATTAATTAAAAATATTCAGATTGTTGATAACCGATTGACATTTACCGAAAAGGGCATTCAAGCTGTTGAAGCGATTATTTTGGGAAGATACCACATGAACCAAGTTGTTTATCATAATCCTAAAGCAGAGGCTTTTAATGCTTTATTTAATTGAATGATGTATCGCTTTATTCAGTTATTTAAAGAAGGGAAATTGGTTCATAAATATCCAATTTTTGAACCGATATTTATGAAGAAAGATTTAACAGTCGATCAATTTCATAATTTGGATGATCATAATTTACATTGTCTAATCTTTTCTGGACAAAATTACGAAACAGATCCACTTTTAAATAAATTGTGTGCTGATTTTCGTAATCAAAAAATTCCTCAGATTTTCTATCACGAAAATGAAATTCAAAAATTAGAAAAGAAAAGTAAAGCAGATGAAAAAGGATTAACTTGAGACGTTATCGAGCAACCATTTGATTTTAGATATTATCTAGCTAGGGGGAATAGTGAAGCTTTAATTTATACTCGCGAAAAACAAGTATTACCAATTAGAAATGTTTCGACAATATTTTCAACAACAATGGATAGTGGAAACAAAAAGATTAAACGTCTTGGATTTAAACAATAATGAAAAAACAAATAGAACAAAAAATACAAACATTCATTCAAAAAGAATTAAAACTTGAAAATATTGAAGTTGAAGTTTTGGCAACAAAGAAAAATAGTTATGGTGATTATTCAACAAATCTCCCTTTAAAATTAAGTAAAATTGTTAACAAATCTCCTCTTGATATTGCGGAGCAATTACTTAAATATCTTGAAGAAAGTAATTTTCCTGAATTTGAAAAAATCACTGTTACAAAACCTGGTTTTGTAAATTTCTTCTTATCATTAGATTACTTAGTGAAAAACAGTTTATATTTTTTAGATAAAAAATATAAACCAGAATTCATCATTAATAAACAAAAAATTAATTATGAATTTATTTCAGCAAATCCAACAGGAGACTTACATATTGGTCACGCTCGTAATGCAATTGTTGGGGATATAACAATTAACCTTTTACAATATATTGGTCATGAAGTTAAGCGTGAATACTATATAAATGATGCAGGAAATCAAATAAATGAACTAGCTAAATCAGTTTACTTCTTTTTTGCAAAAGAACTAAACAAGGATATTTCATTGACTAAAGAAGATGTTTCTTATAACGGAATTGAAATTAAAGAATACGGAATATTATTAGCAAAAACCAAAGCAAAACTAATCAAGTTAAGTGAGGAAGAAGCGATTAAAAAAATTCAAAAACTAACATTAAAGTATTTCTTAAAAGAAATTAAAACAGTTATTAATGCACTAAATATTCCTTCTTTTGATTTTTTTACTTCAGAGCAATCTTTTTATGACAAGGGTAAAGTTGATCAAACAATTACACAATTAATCGAATCAAAACATACCTACGAGAAAGATGGTGCCCTATGATTAAAAACCTCTGATTTTGGTGATGATAAAGATCGAGTTTTAGTTAAGCAAGATAAAACATTAACTTATATGGTTCCAGACATTGCAAATCATGTTGCCAAACTTGAACGTGGCTTTAATCAGTTAATTGATTTATGAGGAACCGATCATCACGGTTATGAAACAAGAATTAGAGCAGCGTTAGTTTTTCTGGGTTATAAACCAGAACAACTTGAAGTTAACTTCATTAATATGGTAAAAATTATTTCAAATAACGAAGAGTTTAAAATGTCAAAACGAAAGGGAACATCATTGCGAATTAAAGATGTATTAAAAGCAATTGATTCAGACTTATTACGTTTTTTCATCGTTTCAAAATCAAAGGAACAATCACTTTCAATTGATGTTGAATTTGTAACAACTAAAAATAATAACAACCCTTTTTATTATTTTCAATATGCTAATGCTAGGGTTAATCAAATTCTTGAAAAATATAAAGGACAAGTAAATAAGAAACTACCAAAACTAACAGATAAATTAACTTTAGTTGGTCAAGATGAAAAAGAACGTTCATTATTACTTAAAATGGTTGAGTTCGAAGACATTATTTATCAAGGTGTTAAAGACAAAGAACCATATATTTTGGTTGTTTATTTAAAAGAATTGGCGCAAGAATTTAATTCATATTATAATTATTGTATTGTTATTGGTAAAGATAATAAATTAACCGAGGAAAGAATCTTATTAATGATGGCATTAAAAAATCTTTTCCAACAAATATTAGCTTTATTAGGGATTACCCCGATTAATAAAATGTAAAGGAAAAAAATGCTTAATACACAAAATGTTTATAAATATTTAAAAAGCCATGGCGCTAAAGATTTTGATCACATATGAAAAGGGGTCAAGAGTAGTTTAATTAAATCATCAATGGATGATGAAGAGAAAAACTCACTTAAAACTGAACTATATATGTCAATCATGGAAGCAAGTGATATTGTTATCAATCATCAAGGGAAATGGGATATTAGAGAAAACTATACTCTTGAAGAAATCAAGCAATCACAATTAATGACTTTTGGTCAAGAAAAAGAAGTTCTTACACCTGAAGAAACAGGGGAGAAAGAACTAGTGTTATCACTAGAGGAAGAAGAATAAATGTTAGTAAATTCAAAAGAAGTTTTAATTAAAGCTGAAAAAAATCGTTATGCTGTTGGACAGTACAATATCAACAATATGGAGTGAACTAAAGCAGTTTTAGAAGTAGCACAAGCAAATAAATCACCAGTTATTATTGGTGTTTCTGAAGGCGCTGCTAAATACATGGGCGGATATAAAGCTGTTGCAATGATGGTTGAAGGAATGGATCAAAGTTTAAAAATTACCGTTCCGGTAATTTTACATCTTGATCACGGGACTTCATTTGCATCTTGTAAAGATGCTATTGATGCTGGATTTACTTCAGTAATGATTGATGGTTCACACGAATCAATCAAAAACAATGTTAAGGTTACTCGTAAGGTTGTTGAATATGCCGCTAAGTTTGATGTTTCAGTTGAAGCTGAAGTTGGTACTGTTGGTGGAACTGAAGACGGAATTACTGGTGGTGTTAACTACGCTTCATTAGATGAATGTTTAGCAATCTCTAAAACAGGAATTGATTCATTAGCTGCTTCATTAGGATCAGTTCATGGTCATTATGAAGGTGAACCTAATCTTGGTTTTGCTGAAATGGAACAATATTCTAAAGCAACAAAATTACCATTAGTTCTTCATGGTGGATCTGGAATTCCAGATGAAATGATTGCTAAAGCAATTTCTGCTGGCGAAGCTAAAATTAATGTTAATACTGAAATTCAAGAAAACTTTGCTAAGGGAATTAGACAATACATTGAAGAGAAAAAGGATTTAACTGGTACAGGTTACGATCCAAGAAAAATTATTGGAACTTATGCATATGTAAATATGAAAAAAGTTGTCCAAACAAAAATTGATCTTTTTGGCACTGCTAAAAAAGCTTAGTTATTAATTTAATCTAATTATTAAAAGAAGACGACCCAGATTAATCTAGGTCATAGAAAGACGAGATTATGAAGGGTATATATAAATTATATTTTGATCAAGGGGATCAATATTTTCCCAACCCAATTTATATTGGTTTTTCAAAGAACATTGAAGTGCGAATTAAAACTCATCTCAAAAAGATAAAATCATATTATGGTTATTTTACTGAATATAATAATTTAACTTCCAAAGATTTTGAATGACGAGGAAAATTAAACAAATCAAAAATTGACGAATTGTCGATTGCACTTAATTTTTTAAAAGCAAAAGGATTAGCTGCTATTGATGCCGTTTATATTAAAATTGTTTCGTTTATGATTTTAAACGATTACAAAATTACCGATTTAAAATGAGAAGTTTTAGAAGAAATTGAGAAAGTTGAATATGAAAATATTCATTTCGCAAGCGAACAAAAATATATTAGAGAAAATAATTTTGAATGTGAACGACTTGGTTTTAATGGTCCAAACGCAAGAACATTTACCATTGAGGGTTATGCAAAGGGTCACATTTTGTCTGAAAAAGAGAAAACATTATTTGGTAACCAAATAAAAGAAATATCAAATAATATACAAAAATGAAAATTAATTGAGCATTCAGTTGTTATTGATTGAAATTTAAAAAATGAAAATAATTATTTTCAAAACTGAGAAAAATTTTGATTAGAAGTTGTCTCAAAGGCCAATTTTGAAGGTTCAAATCCAAATTTAAAAATATTGTTTAAACCAACAAATAGACCCCTTTAATTATTAAAAAAATATTTAATAAAAGATGTTAATAATAAAATAAAAGGCTTTAATCTTATCCAAATATATAAAAAAACTACAATCATTCATTTGATTGTAGTTTTTTATCATTTTGTACTACTATTATGGATTAATTCTTTTCTTCAATTTTTGCAACTAAAACTAATATCCCACCAATAAATCCAGAAGATATTAATCCCGTCACTGCAGCAGCAGTTTTGTGCTCTATACCATCCCCATTTTTATATTTAACATTTGTCATAATTGAATATACATCAAGAACCAAAAATGGTATTCCAATTATAACAATTGAAAGAAGTATTCACAAAGGTAACATTAAAGCACCAAAAACAATATTAACAATTGCTCCAGCTCTTCCTATATTATCGGGTTGTGTTTCTTTCTCATCACTTTCATCACTTTCACCACTACTAACGAATGTTTCTTTAATAATCTCTGTTTCCTCAACACTCTTCGTTTCTTTTATTATTTTCTCATCAACTATTTTCTCATCTTTTTTCAGATCAATATTTTTATTATCTTCAATCATTATTCTTCCTCTCAAAACATAATTTCTATATTTTAGTATTTATATCACTTCCGTTTTAAAAAAATATCATTATAATTAATTTTTTGCCTTTCTTATATACAAGAAATTAATAAATAGTTCTTAAATTTTTAATTTACATATAAATATTTATAATTAATTTACGTATGGAAAACAAAGAAAAAAAAGAACTTGAATCAAATCTAGAAAATAACTTAATTGCTAAATTAGTAAATAATGGTTATAAGGAAGTTGATATTCATAGTCCTTCTCAACTAAAACAAAACTTTAAAAAGCAACTTGAAATCTTAAATGATGTTAGTTTAACAGATGTTGAATTTAATGAAATATTTTTACACATTGATAAAGGTTCAATATTTAGACGAGCTAACAATTTTAAAAATGATAATTGAATTCTCGAACGAGAAAACCAAAAAGACCAAGTAATTCAATTCTTTGACACAAAGAATTGAGCACACAATACCTTTCAAGTTACAAATCAAATTAGAATAAAAACTGAAGATAAAATTAGACGCTATGATGTGACCATTTTAATAAATGGGTTACCCATTGTCCAAATTGAATTAAAACAACGTGGTGTTGAATTAAAGCAAGCTTTCAATCAAATTAACAATGATTACAAGAAAAATTCATATCACGGTCTGTTTCATTTTCTTCAGTTGTTTATTATTTCAAATGGAAATGAAACAAAATACTTTTGTAATAATATCGAAAACTTTGGATATCAATTTGCCTTTAATTGAACTGATGAAAATAATAAAAATATTAGTGATTTACTACATTCGGTAAATGGGAGGGATAGCTTTGTAAAAGCTTTTTTAAATCACCGTCATTTATGAAAAATGATTAATAATTATGTTATTTTACAAAAAAAAGATGGCGAAGAAGAAATGAAAGTCTTACGCCCTTATCAATTTCATGCAATCCAAAAAATCATTGATAGAGTTAACGAGACAAGTGGTAATGGATACATTTGACACACTACTGGTTCTGGAAAGACCTTAACATCTTTTAAGGCGGCACAAATTATTAAAGACGATGTTAAACAAATCAAAAGAGTTTTATTTGTTGTTGATCGAATTGATTTGAATTCACAATCTATTGATCAATTTTCAACATTTTCAAATAACTTTAATTTAGTTAATATCAAGGATAGTAATCACTTAATAAAAGAGCTAAACTCAAATCGTAATGAATTGATTGTAACAACAATTCAAAAACTTGGTCACGCTATTAAAAAGATAAATGAAACAGATTCATATGGAAATAGAGTAAGAAAAGATTTACTTATTAAAGATGAAAGAATTGTAATGATTTTTGATGAATGTCATCGTAGTCAGGCTGGAGAAAATCATAAATTAATTCGTAAATATTTTTCAAAATTACAAATGATTGGGTTCACTGGAACACCAATCTTTGAAGAAAATAATTCAAATATTTTTACTACCAAAGATCTGTTTAAAGAACAACTCCATCGTTATACAATTCAAGAGGCAATAAATGATCATAGTGTATTGCCGTTTCAAGTTGAATATATCAATACCTTTAGTGCTAAAGGTGAATTAGATAAACCCGAGGTATTTGATGGTAAAACTACAGGAGAAATATATACTAAGGAAGTTTGAGAAAGTGATCAAAGACTTGAACAAATTACTAGACATATTTTTGCAATTCATGATCAAAAAACACATAAGAGAAACTATAATGCTTTATTTACAATAAATAGTATTTCTAATTTATTAAGATATTATGAAATGTTTAAAAAGATTAACGATACAAAAGAAAAAAGTCAGCAATTAAGAATTGGAGCAATCTTTTCTAAAAGCTACTATGATGGAGATATGGAGAAAGGGGATATTGTTTCTAATGACGCATTAGAAACAATTATTAATGATTTTAATAAGATGTTTAAAATGAATATTAACCATCAAGAC